>JAESSZ010000308.1 GCA_016763875.1 Nannocystaceae bacterium | reverse complement strand
AGCGGCGGCGGGGTCAGTGGGATCGCCCCACGGTCGAGCACCGTGGGATCAGCCGCCAGCGCGACGATGAGCACGGTTGCGTCGGCAAGCTCGCGACAGTCCGTCGACGCCAACGCACGGGTCGCGTCCATCCCGTCGCCCGTGAGCCGAAGATCAAGCGCAAATCCCCCCGCATCGGTCGTCGTCACTGTGGCGTGCGCCGTGATGTCTTTCCGCGTGTCGGCCGGCGCATCGGCCAACGCATCGGCGAGCCGGGCCTCGACCGAGGCCGCATCGGGGCAAGCAGCGGGCGCGAGCCAGGTCATCGGTACCGATGACAACTCAGGCGCCGCGAGGCTCAGCAGCATGGCCAGTGTGCTCGTCACGACCATCGGGACGCGGAGTCTACCTTGGCTTGCATGAGCTGGGGGGGCCGCGCCCTACAATCCACGGACCGGCACATGGCTTGCAACCTCAGCGCGCATGTTCGTCACGTGGCCCGTGGAAGCCTCAGCGGTAGTGCGCACTGCCAATCGCGGTGGCCTGCTTGCCACCGGAGTTGTCGGTCTGTGGCTGGCTGCAGCCTGCGGTCCAGACAAGGTTGCGGAACCGCCGCCTGTCCCGGGAACGTGCGAACCGTCTACCCCGATCCCTTGGTACGAGGAGGACCGGTGCGGCGATGAGGTTGTCGACATCTACGACAACGCCTTCTCAGAGGAGTGCGATGGCACAAACGTGCCCCAGACTTGCGTGGCACTGGGGTATCCGGGAGGCACGATTGGTTGCACGGAACACTGCCAGTTCGACGCGTCGAAGTGCACGGTTTGCTCGGCGGATCCGCGTGGCCGAGACTGCGGGCTGTTGCCCATCGAGCCACTCCCGGGTGCACGACCACTCGTCGCGATCGGCCCCAACGGTATCGGCGTGGCGTACTACTCCGCTGCAGCAAAGGGGGTCCACTTCGTCCTACTCAATGAGGATCTGAGCCCGATATCGCCAACGGTATGCCTCGACTACGACGGCTCTCCCACGAGCCTGGCGGCGACCGAGGACGGATGGTGGATGACCGTGCACGGCGAGGGCGAGGTGCTAGCCGGGCAACTGATGAGACTGACGAATACGGGGGAGGTCCGCTTCGTTCGCGACTTCGGCCTCCACTACTCCGCGAGGCTCAACAGCTCGGCAGGCTTTGCGCTGCTCACGTATACGAGCGCGGAGCCCCCCGTCGACGCCGCAGCCCGCCGCTCTCCGATCCTCGCGGAACGGCTCGACGAGGATGGCTCCGCCCGTTGGCAGGTTGAGTTGCCGGTTTCGGGCCTCGGGTTCGCGGAATCCGAATCTGTGAGCGTCGACGGCGGCTACTTGGTCGCGACACCAGGAACGTTCGTGACGTTCATGCACCTGTCGTCTGACGGGATGATTGAGATGGCGGACGATTTCTTGGCTGAAGCCATTGATGCACGTCTACTTCAGCACGGGGGCCCCGCGGCCCTTTTTACAACGGTCGAGGACTACCCTCTCGTCCGCTTCGTCTCTCTGGATGCCCTTGGTCGGCCGACGTCGGATCCCGTTCCCTTGCCCGACACGCGCATTCCCTCGGCGCCCGTCGTTCGATCCGGTTTTCTCCTTGATGTCAGTGCTCAAGTCGATCCGTTGGACCAACTGCACGCGCGTTGGATCAACCTCACGACGGGCGCGGCTGCGGAACCGTGGCGCATCGCGCAACTGCCCAATGAGAGGGGGGCGTCGAGCTATCACTTCAACATCATCACGCTGGACCTCCCTGATCCTGCGGTGCTCTGGAGTCGCGGCGATCTTGCTGGAGGGGTGATGAGTGTTCGACTCGTCGATACGCCGTAGCGCTTGCGGCCCAATCGTCCCCATTGCCCGGCCGAGCAAACTCGACCTCCCTGGCTCTCACGCCATTGTGGACTTGGCGACCTGCACCAAGATCTTGAGCGTTGCGCGGACTTGCGGCGGGGCGTGCGAGCCGAACGCATGCACCGCATAGATCGGCACGGCGGCTCTCTGTGCCCGCGCGCGGAGCGTGCCGTCGCTTGCTCGCTCGCCCAAGCACAGCTCAGGAAGCACGGCCCATCCCAACCCGGCCAGGACCGCGGCCTTGGCGAGCACGACCGATGAGACACGGAGGATGTCGCCAGAACTTGCGTCCTGCCACGGCAAGACGATCGCGCGGTCCGGACTTCCGGGGAGGTCGACCCGGACTTCGCGGAGCGAGCCGATTCGACGCGCGCGGTGGCTGAGTTCGGTGAGCGGACCGACGCGAACGGCGAGGTCGACACTTCCGTCTTCAAGATCGTCGCGGCTGTCACTCAAGGTACACTCCGCCTCGATCGCCGGATGGGCGTCCAGCAGCTTTCGCAGCGTGGGCACGACGAGACTATCGAGCAATGATGTCGGTGCACTGAGGTGCAGACGACCCTGCACGACGTCGCGCATCCGTTGGACGATCTGCTCCGAACTGCGCAAGGCTTCGAGGACGGCCTGACAATGTGGAAGCAACTGCTCGCCCGAGTCGGTCAGGGCGAGCCGCCGCGTCGAACGGTGGAGCACGCACGCGCCCACGTCTTGTTCGAGGTCCCGCACGAGCGTACTGACCACACTCGGTGCGCGGTCGAGTACACGAGCCGCCCCAGCAAAGCTGCCGTGTTCGACGACCAGCGCGAATACAGCCATGCGGTAGAGACGCTTATTCATCGAAAAAACAGAATAATCTCATCGGGACTCCGCGACTACCCGTAAAAAAGAGACGTCGTAGGTTGGGCTCATGAACAATCACCACGACGCCGCCCTCGAAGTCCTGACCGCTAGCCGGGAGTGGATCGGCCACTTCAACGCAGGCCGGGTCGACGAGTGCGTCCGGGGTTACATGCCCGACGCCAAGCTGCATGCCGCACCCATCGGACACTTTGAGGGCCACGCAAGCATCCACGGATTCTGGAAGCCCCTCATTGAGTCCGGGGCGACCGACCTTCAGTACAGCAACGTCGAGATTCGTGTGGAGAGCGACGTACGCGTGCGACTCAAGGCGAGCTGGCGCATGACGGTTGGCCGCGGGGTCATCAGCAACGAACTGTGGGTTCGTGAGGGCGAAACTTGGCGCCTCGCTGAGGATGAGTTTGAAGTGCAGGAAAAATATGAGGGCTAGCGAATGCGGCGTGTGACCGTCTCACTGCGAGTTGATGATCTCGCGAACCTTCTTCAATAGCGGGCCGGACTTGAGCGGCTTCGGAATGAACTCCACCCCGCGATCAAGGATGCCGTGGTGGACGATGGTGTTGTCGGTATATCCGGACATGTACAAGATCTTTATTTCCGGCCGCCGCGAAACGACGCGGTTGGCCAGTTGCTTGCCGTTCATGTCCGGCATCACCACATCGGTGAGCATCAGATGGATCTTTCCTTCGAACTGTTCGCAGATCCGGAGAGCCTCGATACCGTTCGCCGCTCGAAGCACCTGGTAGCCATTGCGCTCGAGGATGGTACCGATGAGCGCGCGAAGTGGCGCCTCGTCTTCAGCTAGCAGGATTGTTTCTGTGCCGCCAGTGACTTCCGACTCTTGCATGCCTGGCCGAGGCTCCTCCGCGACCTCATCGGTTCGTGGGAGGTAGACTTTGAAGCAAGTATGGCTCCCCAGCTCGCTGTAGACCCAGATGTGGCCCTTGCTCTGCTTGACGATACCGAAGACCGTCGCCAGGCCTAGGCCGGTGCCACTTCCCTGATCCTTGGTTGTGAAGAACGGCTCGAAAATGTGCTCACAAACGGCGTGGTCCATGCCCGTGCCGGTGTCAGTTACCGCCAACATGACATATTGCCCTGGCGTGACGTCTCGGTGCTTTGCGGCGTAGGCAGCGTCTAGCTCGACGTTCTGGGTCTCGATGGTGAGCTTTCCGCCTTCGGGCATTGCGTCTCGCGCATTGACCACCAGATTCATGATGATCTGCTCAAACTGGCTCCGGTCGACAAGGACGTCAGGGCGAACGCATCATAACTTAAGGAATTTGGATCACTTACGGCATGAGTTGCGCGAGAGGGGGACGTCGTGATCTCGTCGGCGGCATGGCCAAGCGTAAAGTCAAGGTGCCGGCAAGCATGGGCCCGGCGCCGGACGTAGAGTCTTTCGTAGAGTTGTTTGCGCAGCTGCCGGACCCGCG
The DNA here is from genome assembly GCA_016763875.1 of Nannocystaceae bacterium. Lineage (GTDB taxonomy): Bacteria > Myxococcota_A > Polyangia > Nannocystales > Nannocystaceae > JAESSZ01. The sequence goes on along the minus strand of JAESSZ010000308.1, from coordinate 6,996 downwards.
GGTGGAGCGAACGCGACGGCACAGCCTGGAGTCGGTCTTGTTCCTGTGTCTGTGTGGCGTCGTCTGCGGTGCCAATGACCTCGTGTCGATCGAACGATTCGGCAATGCAAGACAGTCGCTCCTCGAGCAGTTCGTCGAGTTCCCCGAAGGCATCCCTTCGCACGACACGCTCGGACGAGTCTTGGCCAAGTTGGACCCCGCCGAGCTTGAAAGCCTCTTCGCGCGCTGGATGAACGGCGTAGCGGAGGCCACGACACAAGGAGTCGTTGCGATCGATGGGAAGGTCCTCCGACGTGCTTTCAACAAGGCGAACGGCGGGAACTTCATCACGATGGTCAGCGCCTGGAGCACTGCCAATGGTCTTGTCCTTGGTCAGGTTGGCACATCCGAAGGGTCGAACGAGATCGAGGCGATTCCGCGGTTGTTGAAACTGCTTCATCTCAAGGGCTGCCTCGTCACGATCGATGCAGCGGGGTGCCAGACGGCGATCGCCGAGAAGATCGTCGATGGCGGTGGCGACTATCTGTTGGCCGTCCGCGATAACCAGCCAAAGCTTCATGAGGCAGTCGCGACTGCGCTCGAGACATTTCGGAGTCGCAAGAAATCGCCCGGGGCGAAGCAACACGCGAGCACTACGGAGACCAGTCGTGGCCGCGAGGAGAAGCGGCGGTGTTGGGTACTACCGATCTCCGACGAGTTTCCCGAGGCAGCCCGTTGGAAAGGTCTTGGGAAGCTCGTCCTGTTCGAGTCTGAGCGCACCGTTGCGGGGAAGACGAGCATCGGCGCTCGATACTTCATTACATCTCGCAAGTCGCTCACCGCCAAACAGGCACTGGCCTCGGTCCGCAGCCATTGGGAGATCGAGAACAAGCTCCACTGGACGCTCGACGCTGCTTTCGGAGAAGACGACTCCCGTCTCCGAGCCGACAATGCTGCGGAGAACTTCGCCGTCGTCCGTCACGTCGCACTCAATCTGCTACGCAATGTCAAAGGCTCGAAGGTCGGCATCAAGAACCGGCGTCTCGAGGCCGGCTGGAACGAACGATTCCTCCTCAAAGTGCTCTCGTCCTATGCCGATTAGATGCGTTCGCCCTGACAAGGACGTTCCCAAGGGGGGTTGTCGAGAACGTCGCGAGTTCTATTTGTTCGCCGAGCAGGCGCTTGAGCATGGCGCTCATGCCCCGCACGATCTCGCTCAAGTCCACCGCCGTAAAATGGAACAATTGCTTGCGGCCGAACGCGAGGAGTTGACGCGTGAGCTCTGCCGCGCGCGCAGCAGCGAACTCGATCTGCTCGACCTCCTCGTACCCTGGGCCGTCGGGGACAAGGTCCTGACGCGCCAGCTCAGCGTTGCCGATGATGACGGAGAGCAAGTTGTTGAAGTCGTGCGCAATCCCGCCCGCCAAGCGTCCGATGGCTTCCAGTTTGTGGGTCTGGCGCAACTGCTCCTCGAGCTCCCTTTGCATGCGAGCGCGATACTCAAGGTCATCGAGCAACAGGTTCAGCGCGATCGCGAGTTTGGTCGCGGCGTCACTGGGATCGGGCTCGTTCGGCAGCTCCACGCGCGCTGGTTCGCCCACAGAGGCTTTGGCCATGACTTGGTAGACCTCGTCGAGCGTCGGAGAGCGAGTCACGCACTGCCCCAGCGACGGAATCGCCGTCCACATCGCGGTTCAACCCGACGGGCGCTCACGTGCCAATACCGTTCTTCGCGAGCCACGCTCGGGCTCCTCCCTCTCGTTCGTGCGCCTTCATCCGGATGCGTGTCCCGATCGCGAACATGTCGATAACGACTCGTATGACCGCGTTGGCGCCAAAAATGGAGAGGAAGCAATCGCCACGATGCGCCCGGAGGAAAACAGACCACTCGCCACGCCATTCCGCAGTGCTTGAGCGTACCGCGGTTGCGTCTACGAGAACCCCGAAGGGTTGTTGGTCGTTTCCTATCAGGCCGTTGAGTTCCGCGATGAGGCGCCTCGCCTCAGTGCCGCTAGCGGCGGCAGACTGACGAAAGAACCCCACACGCGCGGTCCGGTCCCAACTAAGTTCAAGGAATTCGATCTGACCCGTTGATGCAGTCCCTGGGGGAGTGGACCAGCACTCGAACGAGCGCCGAGGCTCGTCGAGCTGAGCCTGAGTCGAGGCAAACGCCCCGCGTGCTGTGGTCAAGCGCCATCTGCGACCGACACCACCATAGGAGTGACCGGCCCATGTGTACAGGACTGATCGACTAGACAGCAACTTGAATCTGACCCAGGCGCAGTTCGGGAGGTCGTCAGCGGCGGCGAACGGGTTCGTACGGCGTCTGAGGCCTGGCGGTCGGACGAACGCTTTGACGTCAGTGGTTCAGCTGGCATCGTGCGCGCCGTGCCCCAACCGATTCGGTACACAGATCTCGACACGGGCGCGGTGCAGGAAGAAGAAGTCTACGGCGGCTTTTGGGTCAAGCTTCTCTATGGCACATGGCTCGGGCGTTTCTTCTCCGCCCTCATCGCCGCCCCACCGTTCAGCCGCTTGTACGGATGGCTCCAAGACCGGGCTTGGTCACGTCGCAAGGTCGCTCCCTTCATCGAGCGTTTCGACATCCAGATGGACGACTTCCTCCCCGAAGAGGGCCGGAGTGCGGAGTCTCCCTTTTCGACGTTCAACCAGTTCTTCACGCGGCGAGTCACCGAAGCCGCTCGGCCCTTCGCCAAGGCACCCAGCTTTCCCGCGCCCTGCGACGCTCGCTACTTCGCGTATGCCGAGCTCAATGATGACGTGAGCATCCCGGTGAAGGGGGCGTTTTTCAAGGCGAGCGCGCTGCTGCGGAACGAGGAATGGCAGGCGCACTTCGAAGACGGGCCCGGTTTCATCGCGCGCCTGTGCCCTGTCGACTACCACCGTTTCCACTTTCCCGACGATGGTGAAGTGTTGGCGTCGTGGCGGGTTGCAGGCGCGCTGCATTCGGTCAACCCATGGGCGCTGGCGTTTCGACAAGACATCTTCATGCTCAACGAGCGCGAAGTGACCATCCTTGAGACGGAGCATTTCGGAAAACTCGCGTTCATCGAAGTCGGCGCCACCTGTGTCGGCAAGATCAAACAGACTTACACGGACAAACGGTTCTCGCGTGGCGACGAGAAGGGCATGTTCCTCTTTGGTGGGTCGACCGTGATCGTCATCGGAGAGAAGGGCCGCTGGAAGATCGACCCGGCCATCCTGGACAACACCGCCAAGCACATTGAGACCTACCTCAAGATGGGGCGCGCGCTCGGTGAGGAGCGCACTGCAACCGAACCCACTGTTTGATCCAAGGGTGTAGCCAGAAACACACACTGTTTTAGACCTCGAGCCACTGTGTTTCTCTGGTGCTTTTTGAAGCATTTGGGGCCCCGATGTTCCGCTCATCGTCATGCAACGGGCCCGCTCGGCTCCCCGTGACCTAATGCTGGTCTGCGCTGGACTGCTTCGGTATCCTGGTGCGTGATGGCTCGTGCTCCACACCGACTGTGGGCCGCATGCGTGCTCGCCACGTGGCTTACGAGCCCGTCGACGGCGGTCGCCAACGGCAACGTCTCCCACCAGTGGGTCACGCGGACAGCTGCGGCCCAGACGCCGCAGGGAGGTTCGCTCTACGCGCTGGTGAACGACGAAGCGCTCGTTGGGGCGCGCGACACAGGCACGCGCTTTCCGGATTGGGGCTACACGCCCGGGGCGACATCGGACGAACGCACCGCGGGAGAGTCGGCGCACTGGGAGCCCGTGCAAGAGGGCTACCGGCAGTTCATTCTCGCCAACTATGCGCCACCGTGGTCGGACGAGGCCCGCCTGCATCTCGCGTTCTATCTCGGGATGAGCGCGCATGGGATGGGCGACCAAACCTACGACTCGATGTTCTTCGAGCGCTCCAAGTTCTACGAGCCGGGCAACCACGACCTCTTCGATCAGGATACGGACGTCATGTGGGCAGCGACTGCTGGTCCGGGCGACGTGCCGCCACCGTGGATCCCCGTTGCGCCGCTGCTCGAACTTTTCGACGCGGTTGCGGGCGTGAGCATTGACGGCACCAGCATGACAAACGAGGTCGGCGTCGTTGGCATCGCGATGGGGCTGGTGAATGCGATCGCGGCCCAGCCCAAACAAGTCGCCGCAGCCGAGGCGAACTTTCCTTGGGCAGCGGCGCACGATCACGACGCGACTACGCCGGGCAATCCTGGCCTCGCCGCCGAGGTGGTGCGTCGGTACTGGCGGAGCAACTGGGCGTTGTTGCATGGCGACCCGATTCCGCGACCGGTCTTGTGGACGCATCCGGCGGATGGCGCGGCGCTGCACCCCACCGATGCCGCATCGATCGAATCTTGGATCTCCATCGTGTTTGCCCGCGGCCTGGCGGCCTCGGAACTCAGCGCAGCGCAGTTTCATGTGGTGGACACCAACGGGGTTGAGCTACCGATCGCCGTCCAACTTTTCTACGGCGATGAGTCGCACGTGGTGCACCTCAAACCTGGCGGCGACTTGCTCGCGGACGAGACGTACGTGGTGACCGTTGATCCGGGCACACAGACGATCCACGACGAAGCCCTGCAAGGCTGGTCATTCACGTTCTCCACGGGGAAGCGTGCACCATCGCCGATCAACGACGATTCGTTTTGGGACGAGCCGGATCCCTACGGGGAAGACCCTGCGGGCGGGACTACGGGCGGGACGACTGGCCGTACTACGGGGGAGCCAGCGCCACTGGACGAAAGCGGCGCGGGTGACTCGGACGCCAACGGGTCGTCCACGGGAGCGAGCGCTATGGGCACGGGCGATGCCATGGCTGAACCACAAGGGCAGTCTTCCGGAGGATGCGGCTGCAGGAATACGGGCGGTGGCCGCGGGGCGCTGACGCTGTTCGTGTTGCTCGCGGTTGCGACTTCGCGCTCGAGAAAACGCGCTGCGAGTGCGTCAGTTGAAGGACGAGCGTCGTAACGCCCCGCGACGGGAGACACGATCATCGACGACACGCTGGCCGCCGGGCCCTCGGTGCGCTGCGTTACATGCACGCTCCGGGGACCAGGCCTTGTGCCAAGTCGATCTCCGGGGGCGCGCAGGTCTCCATCGGGCCGCAGTCGACGTCGTCGGTGCACTCGCTACACACGGCGAGCTGGAACACGTCCATGAAATTGGTCAGCGGGCAGTGGCCAGAGGCGCACGCGCTGGGCCCGGTGTCTTCGTCGCATCCGTGGCCGTCGGGCAGTGATCCCGACGTGACGCACCCCAGCACGCCCGTGAGATCGGTGATGTTGTAGTCGGGCTGACAGGTCTCGCCCACATCGCAGTCGCCGTCATCGAGGCAGTCGCCGCACGTTGTGGAGACGAGGATGTTCGGGATGTTGAGAACGGTGCCGCACAGCAACCCGCCGGAGCACGCCTGGTCGGTCTCGCAGCCGCTGCCGGGCGTCCCGTCGTTGCACACCGAGGGGGTGGACGTGAGCGGGTTGGGTTGGGTGCAGCCGCCGTTCACGCAGTCGTTGTCCTCATTGCACTCGCCGCAGATCCCCCCAAGCTGGCCAGCGACAAAGCACTCCTGCGATTGGCACTCGTTGTTCGCGACGCACTGAGAGCCGTCGGGAAGGCCACCCCCGCCGCCGTCCGAGGACGACTCGCTGCCCGAGGAGGACCCGTCGTCTGAGGGGGACCCGTCGTCGGAGGACGACCCGCCGTCCTCATCCGGTCCCGTGGAGGAGCCTTCGGTTGATCCCGCAGTGAGCACTGGCATCGTACCGGCCGTCGAATCTGCGGCCGAGCTCGTGCCGGTCTGGTCCGGGCTCGGAGCGCCTCCGCTTGAGTCACTCGAGCTGCCCTCTTCCCCCGAAATCGTCGTCACCGTAGGCCCGCAGCCGACCACCAGGGATCCAACAAGCAGCAACCCATGTTTCCAACCCACGCAGTAGCTTATCAGGTTGTAGGAAAATGCAGGATGTTACCGATCGCAAACCGTCCCATCGACGACGCGAGTCCACTCATCACTCCCCACGTCTGGGCCGTGTCCTTCGTTGTCCTGCGTGTGGGTCTTCGTATCGACGGCGTCTAGCCATTCGGCAGAACCTGGGTCTGGGCCGTGCCCTGTTTCGTCGGTCACTCCGAGCGCCAGCCCAACATGCTCCATCCATGCAGCTGAACCCATCTCCGGGCAAGAGGGTAAGTCCCTTGCCAAGGCCTCTTGATTGTCCGCAGGTGCCGTCGCCGGTGTCTCCGCCAAGGAAGCAGGGCTGCAGCCCAAGAGACATAGAAACGAAAATAGTGTGCGGATAGCTTGCGGTAACTGTCTCATGCCATGAGCGTACAGTCCCGATGTGAAGACGTTACCGGCGAACTCGTCACCAACCACCAGCTGGATGCGCCTGGCATTAGTTGCTGCGCTGGGCTTGACCCTCTCCGCCTGCTTTTCGGATGTCGTCCAGTCGGGGGAGGGATCTTCGAACACCGACGAGGCAGGTGGATCCACGACAGCCGAAAGTGGAACAACGCTGGGGGGTGGGGCTGACTCGATGGGGACCAGCGGGACGAGCTCGGGCAATCCGGGCACAGTGGACACCACGAGTGACAGCGAGGTCGAGACATCTGACGGTCAGACAGGATCCTCAGACGGCCAAGGGGAGTCCTGTGGCGATGGCATTCTGGGTAAGATGGAGGCATGCGACGACGGCAATACAGAGGAGGTCGACGGGTGTGCCAGCAACTGCGAACTCGCTCCTCTCGGAATCACCTACGGCCGGCTTTCCGTGACAGGATTGGAAGGTGGAACTCTGGCCACGGGTGTTGATAGTGGGGTCGAGATGTGTCCGGCTGGGGCCGTTCTGGTAGGAATCTCCGGGGGGACCAATGGGCAGACGGTGGGCGTGCTCCAGGGGCTCTGCCAAGCCACCGGACTACGCAATCGTTCGCCTGACTTTGTTCCTGCTTTTACGACGACACCACCGTTCCGAGAACTGCCATCGTCTGGCCAGAGTTCGAACAATGGGAGAATCT
>JAESSZ010000025.1 GCA_016763875.1 Nannocystaceae bacterium | reverse complement strand
TGCCGGCCTCCACTCTGATCAAGCCACCACGGACCAGTCGGCCGCCGTCCGTGAAAGTGCGCAGCCGTCGGACTCGGTCGGCGACGCCCAAGCCGAGCAGCAGGAGTAGTTCGTTCACCGACGGGCCAAAGATCGAGCCGATGGTGCCCATACGCTCTTTCTCCAGCGCGCAGACCACCAGGATCTTGAGGACCGCGAGTTCGACACCGTCGAGGTCGAACCTATCCCGCAACATGTCGATGGCTGGCTTTCGCCCCGATGCTCGGGTGGCGTCCAGTCGCCTGTCGATGGATGTGCGCAGTCGCCTCTCCTCATCCCGAAGGTGGGCAACCCAGGCCACCCGCTTCTGGTCCTCGGCGTCGGCGAGGCCCGCGTCATGGCGGCGAACCACCGCGAGAACCAACTCCACGGTGGCCTCCCAGAATTCTGCCTCGTCATCGAAGGGGGCAATCGGGGGATTCGGGTCCATATCTCCTAAACGCCACGGGTTCGGAAATTAACCCGATTCCGGACTCCAATCGCCACACGCTCCGGGCCTCGATAGAGGCGCTTCAAGGCCCTTTGGAGACCATCCTCGCTTTTTCTCTCCAAACCGCTCCGATTGGATCCCGTTTGGGGGTTGTAGGAACTCGTGCCCACGAGTCCCGACAACCCACCTGGCTTGAACATCCTCGACCCGTCCACCTGGCCCCCCGTTCTCGACGTGGGGCAGGTGGCGCTGATTCTCGGTCTTCGGCCCAAGAAGGTGCAGCAACTTGCGCGCGCTCGACGGCTCCACGGGGCCTTCCGGTTGGGGCGCACTTGGCGGGTTAAATCCGAGGCGTTGCAGCGTTGGTTGAAGGGCGAAACGGCACGTTGAACACGAACCTGGGCGTGGCGGTGTAACGCCGCGCCCTCCTCAAGAACAGATCGAAGGAAGAAGCTATGGCTGTAAAAAAAATTCCGTCCCGTGGACGCCTGCGTTGGCGTGCCCGGCGTTCCTATGATTGCCCCCGCGCGGGGAAGCAGAGGCAGATAACTGCATTTGTGAGCACGAAGTCCGAGGCGGAGGACGCCGATTGGAAATTCAAAGGAGACATCGAAGCCCTGAACCGACGATACCGCCTGACCGGTCGCACGCAGGCGCCCACCGTGAATGAGTTTTGGGACCGGGTCATCGAGTACGCCGTCGCGCGTGAGTTCGACCCGAGCACCGTCAAGAACAAACACCGCGCCTGGAAACGCTTCGGGCCACTCGTCGCAGATCACCGCATGGATGAACTCAACGAAGCCATCCTCGACCCGGTGCGGGTGCATGTGAAGGCTTCCTGCCGTTCGATCACCACCGCTCGGATCACCATCGACGAAATTCGCGCGATGCTCCATCTGGCGAAGCGCTGGCACGTGATCGCCGTTGTCCCTGATCTGCCTCGAATCACGGATGCGGAGATGCGGGAGGCCGGCTACAACGTCGATGATGCTGCGGCCGCTCTCGATGCTGATGAACTTCGGGCATTGTTTGCGGAGCTTCGGTCGAGCCGGTCACCGCGCAACTTCACCATCGCCACGGTTCAGTTCTGGGCGGCCAGGCGTGTCGGGGAGGTCATGGGGTTACAGATCTCCAAGGTCGAGCCTGGCCAGTTGTCCTTTGAAGTCCAGTGGGACGATGAAGAACAGGCCCTCGGTCCCTGCAAGGACCGCAAGATCCATCGGACCCCGGGCACCGAGCCCATGTTCGAGGTGCTGGAGCGCTACGCCCCAGAGCTTCCGGAGAGCGGGTTCGTGTTCGCCCGGGCAGACACCGGCCGGCCACCCCGACGCGCCTCGTACAACGGCGCCTTACGACGTGCAGCGATACGTGCGGGCATCCGCCAGCCCGAGCGGGTCTCGTCCCACATCCTACGCCACACCGCGGCGACCTTCGTCGGAGACGAAACCGGCAGCGAACTCGCGGTCCAGCACTTGCTCGGTCACTCCACCCCAGTTCACACTCGTCGCTACATGCACGGCCAGGCACGCGCGGTGAAAAAGGCGGTCTCCGCCCTAGAAACCGCGATGAACCGTAAACCCAACCGTAAACCCAAACCCTGACCCCCTCCAAACCGACCGCAGGACCCCATACGAACGGGTCCTGCGGTTGCCCCTCCACTTCAACATCAAGTGGAAGCCGGGCAACGAGCCGGCCTGGTTCGGGTAGGGCCGGGACCGGCGCTCCTGCTACCTTTGATTCGGTGGATGCGGCGCGAGAAAAGCACGAGGTGTCCTCCGACGTGGATGTCACGCTCATTCGTGCGAGCCTTATGCTCTCGTTGCGCGAGCGACTCAGAGCGTGCGTCCGAACCGGGCGCATGACGGAACGGTTCCGGCGTGTCCGAGACGCAGGCTGACCAGGAGTCTCTCATCGATGCGCTCGTCGCCGGGGGGGGTCGAGTTCATCGTCGTTGGAGGCATCGCGGCCGTGCTTCACGGTGCGCCGATTTCCACGCGCGACCTCGACATCGTGCACGCTCGCCACCCAAGGAATGTCGAACGATTGCTCGTCGTACTTGATGAGCTGTGCGCGCGGGTCAGGGACCCGGCCGGTCGCGATCTGCAGCCGAGCGAGCAGGCGCTGTTGGGAACCGGGCAGAGCCTTCTCATGACGCGGCTTAGCCCGCTCGACTGCCTCGGAGCGCTTCACGATGGCCGCGACTTCGACGCTCTGGTGGAGCACACCATCGAGCTGAGCGACGATTCGTTGACGATTCGCGTGCTCGATCTACGCACGCTCATCGCGGTGAAGACCGAGGCAGGCCGTCCGCGGGATCTGCTCGTCGTGCCGCTGCTGGAGGCGATCCTCAAACAGGATTGAGATCCGCGCAGATCCGCGTGGCCGCCGTTTTTTGTCAGCAGCAATGACGCTACGCTGCCGCCGATGAAACCGTCGGGACTTCTCGGTTGGGCGACGCGTCCGCGTCGGATGGCACTGGCTGTGTGCGGCGCTGTCGCGTTCACCGCCGCGCTGGCGGCGTGGCTTGGTGGGACGACGCCTGCCTCGCCGCGTGCCAAACTTGCCGACTCCGCCACCGTCGACGGCGTTCGGATGGCCGTGCTCGTCACGCCAACCGACGACGTCCAGCGCCAGACGGCTCTGGGGGCCGCGCAAGACTTGTGGTCGGAGTCGCCACTGGCGCCCACGCTGGCGCTAGTGGTCACCCCTGGTGGGCGTCGGAGCCTGGAAGCCGCCGGGCTCGATGTCACCGTCATCGATCCGGACATCGATGCCGCCGCCGCGGCCGAGCGCGCACGTATCGATGCGCCTGGGGCGAACAAACCCACAGGATTCTTCGCGGAGTACAAGCGCTTCGAGGCGATCGACGCCTATCTCGACACGCTCACGGATGCCGCGCCCAGCATCGCGAGCGTGCAGACGATTGGTCACTCGCTGGAAGGCCGACCGATTCGCGCGATACGGATCAGCAACGCTGGCCCCGACGCGCCTGCCTTTGTGATCAACGGTGGTCTGCACGCCCGTGAATGGATCAGCGTGATGACCACGACGTGTATCGCCGATCGCCTCGTGCGTCGCTACGGATCGGACGGCGCAGTGGACGAGCTCCTCGACCGCATGGCGGTGTATATCGTGCCGGTCGCCAACCCCGACGGGTACGTTTACTCGTGGTACAGCGACCGCTACTGGCGAAAAAACCGTCGCGATGGCCACGGCGTCGACCTCAATCGCAACTATCCGCTGGCGTTTGCACGCAAGGGCAGCAGCGACCAACCCGCATCGCCGATCTACCACGGCACCCACCCGTTCTCAGAGCCGGAGTCGGTCGCGTTGCGTGACCTCATTCGTCGGCTCCCAGTGCAGCTCCACATCGACTATCACTCCTTTTCGCAGCTGGTGCTGTACCCGTGGACCCACACCGTTGCGGCCGCCCCAGGAAAGAAGGACCTTGCGGCGCGCGCAACCACGATGGCGGGCGCTATCAAGGCGACGCATGGCGAGGACTACAAGGTTATCGAAGGCGCCCGGCTATACCCCGCAAGCGGTACGCTCATGGATTGGGTCTACGGCGAGCGTGAAGCTGCATCGTTTGTGGTGGAGCTTCGGCCGCGACGGGGCGATGGTTTTGTACTGC
>JAESSZ010000024.1 GCA_016763875.1 Nannocystaceae bacterium | reverse complement strand
CCCGGACCGCGCCGCGCAGCAGGGGTACGGACTACACTTTCTCAACGCGCTGCGTGGCCGCGATCGCGATGGCGCAGCGCTGCCGCTGTTGCAGCTCGACCTCGATGATGATGGCGCTGTCTCACTGCTCGAAGCACACACGCGAGTTCGGATTTTTCCGAAGCCGCGGACGTGCCTACGACCACCTCCGAGCGATGGCTGCGACAGGCCGCGCCGCGCAACGGCAAGTTCACCGCGGTGACGCTACCGGAGGAAGACGCGGTGATCGAAGCACTCTCGACACGCTTGAGGTTGACGCACGCGGGCCAGCCACACGCGCACCTCGAACGGCTCGACCGAGAACTTCAAGGCCTGCTGACCGCAGCGGGAAATACCTCGCACGACGAAGAGCTTGCGTATCGCGACGCCGCGGCTTCCCTTCTCGCTTTGTGGCCCGTGATCGATGATCCGTGGCACCCGGCGTTCGCGGAAACACTGAGCGCCCACGGTGGTGCCATCGCCCACCACCTGGAGCAGTCAGACTCGTACGCGGCCTATCAACGAGCCGCTCGCCTTACCGATCACGCCCAGCAAGCCGTCTGGGACAAACGGGTCGAGTCGGCACCGGTCGAACGCTTGGTCCGCGCGCTGGATAATCGGGCCATGGCCGGTCGGCTGAGGGCAAAGGGCGGGCCCAGCTGGGACACGTATCAGGCCCTGCTCACGTGCGAACGCGCCACGCTCTAAGCGAGCCGCGCGACCAATCTGTTGCGTCGGATGACCTGTGGGTTCCCTCGACACTGTTTGGAGCAATATCGAACATAGGCAGGCTGGAAGTTGCCACGAGCCCGCGCTAGCCTTGTCACTGCGACCGAGGCGGACGTCCCTCAGTTCGCGATGCTGGGGTTCATTGTATTTTTGGTATAGATCGCTGGTGCGTAGATCCTGGACCGTCGCTGCCGCTTTCGCCGTGACCGCTGGCAGCGGATGCCGTTCGCCGGAGACCGTTTCCAACGACCACGGGCCGATAGCGGCGGACATATCCGCACGCCTGGGAGAGCCGATCCCGGGGATCAGCGCCCATCACCTCAGCACGTTCGAGTTGGGGCGTGAAGTTGCGACGAAGGGATTTCTACCCAGCGACGGCTTAGGCCCCGCATTCAATGTCGCTTCCTGCGCCGCCTGTCACGAGCGCCCCGTCATTGGTGGCGGCGCCGGTCTTTACCGTAACTTCGTGTTGGCCGGCACCACGTTGGCGGACGGCGGATTTCTGCCCGCAACGTCCGCCGGGCCGGCCGGTTCCGTGCTTCGTGTCTACTACTATGGCGATGAGCTTCCCGCTCGACCGCCTGTCGACGCCGCGGTCAATACCTTCGCGCAACGTAACCCAATCCCGTTCTTTGGCACCGGCCTCATCGCTGAGTTGTCCAACGAGGAGATCCTCAAACGCGAGGACATCGACGACGAGGACGGCGACGGGATCAGCGGCAAGGCCAACTACGATCGCGGATTTGTCGGTCGGTTTGGGCGCAAGTCGCAGACCGTATCGATCGAGGGGTTTATTCGGGGTCCCCTTTTCAACCACCTTGGTCTGACCACGGACCCGCTCGACGACGCCCAGAAGGCCGCCCTACCGGTCGACAGCTCCGCCTTCGCGGGACTTAGCGGCGGTGGTGGTGACCCCCACGGATTCCGCCAGGCTGCGGCACCAGAAACTTCGCTGATCGACGACGACGGTGTGCCCGATCCGGAGATGAGCACCGACGACCTGTTCAACCTGGTCTCGTTTGCCATGCTGCTCGCAGCGCCACAGATCGAGGCGTTCGACGAGCAGGCCAAACTCGGACGCAACCTTTTCAACGAGCTCAAGTGCGGGGCATGCCACACGCTGCGCCTCGAGGGCCCACGTGGACCGCTGCCGATCTACTCTGATCTGCTGGTGCACGACATGGGACCCGCGCTCGCCGACGGCATCGTGCAGCGGCTGGCGACCGGGTCGGAGTACCGTACGCAACCCTTGTGGGGCATCGGTCCGGTCGGCCCTTATCTGCACGACGGTCGCGCACAAACGCTTGAGGCGGCGATTCTCATGCATGGCGGCGAAGCGACCGCATCACGCGACGCCGCCGAAGCGCTTGAGGCCGACCAGATGGAGGATCTTATCGAGTTCCTGATCGCGCTGGGCGGACGCGATCAGAGTACGGGCGGCCTGCTCGCACCCGATGACCTCGCACCGACGGTGGGCAAGTTCGGCGGGCCATCGACCGCGCTGGCGGGTGCCGAACTCGAAGCGTTCGAGAACGGTCGCCGGCTGTTCGACCACGAGTTCGGGCGCCAAGACGGGGCGGGTGGCCCGCGGTTCAACGGCGACTCATGCCGCGCGTGTCACTTCGAGCCCACGATCGGCGGCGCCGGCCCGGTTGATGTCAACGTCATGCGACACGGCATCCTCAACGACAGCGGCCAGTTCGCCGAGCCCGTCGTGGGGACCATCCTGCACAAGTCCGTCGCACTAGAGACGCAAGCGGTGCAGCCGCAAGCCGAATGCGACATCTTCGAACATCGGCAAACTCCGCCGCTGTTCGGGCTCGGTCTCATGAACCAGGTCCCCGATGCAGCGATCATCGCAGGCGCCGACCCTGACGATGCGATCACCGTCGACGGGATCACGGGGCGCGTCTCATACACAGACGGCGGTCGGCTCGGACGTTTTGGATGGAAGGCTCAGATCCCGACGGTCGCCGAGTTCGTCCGAGACGGGGTCAGCACGGAGCTGGGCCTGACGCTCCCCTACGTGCCTGGCCTGGTATTCGGCAAGATCAACGACAACGACGACATCCCCGATCCGGAGTTCTCACTCGAGGACGCGGCCTCGCTGACCTTCTACTTGGAACACCTGGGACCTCCACCTCGCACGGGCGACATCACGGCCGCGGACGTCATCGCCGGGGAGCAGGTTTTTGCCGACGTCGGTTGCGCGCTGTGCCACACCCCGTCGTTGCCCAGTCCCGCGGGCGAAGTACCGTTGTACTCCGATCTCTTGCTGCACGAGATCTTGCCCGAAGACGCCCTAGGCATCGAAGAGGTCAGCGCCAACGTTCGCGAGTTTCGCACGCCGCCGCTGTGGGGAATCGCGATGACGGCCCCCTACATGCACGACGGGCTAGCCGAGACTATTGAGGCCGCCATTGAGCAGCACGCGGGCGAGGCCCTGACTGTCGTGCAAGCCTTCGAGGCCCTCCCCGCGGACGAGCGCGCCGCTCTGCTCGCCTTCCTCGCCACGCTGTAGACCGGTGCCGGTTTCAATGCCCTCACTCTCGACTCTCCCTGTTGTTGTAGCGGCTCTGTTTGGCCCGCCATTGCTCGCCTGCGGCGACGACATCGCGGACGATGGCGACTCCACTGGCGCTGCCACCGGTGGTTCTTTGGACCCACTGTCGATGCCGTCCGAGCCAACACTGACGCCAAGCGACTTCAACTCGGCCAGAGACTGCGAGCAGTGTCATCCCGACCACGTCGCGGAGTGGGAACTGTCGCGGCATGCGTACGCGATGACCGACCCGGTCTTCCGAGCGCTGGTCGAGATTCGTCAGAGTGATCTGGACGGGGTCGAGGATCAGTTCTGCACCAGCTGCCATTCGTCGATCTGTACCCGCGGCGGCGAGTGCATTCCGGGATTTTCGTTCGAATCCCTGTCGCCAATCGCGTTGGAAGGCATCACGTGCGAGGCCTGTCACAAGGTGCAAGAGGTCGTACGTCCGTACAACTCAGGACACCTCATCGATGGCACCGCCGCGCTGGGCGGCAACATCAAGGACCCAACGCGCAACGCGTACCACGAGTCCAAGTACGACGCGCTGTTCGACTCCTCGGAGTTTTGTGCGGGGTGCCACGACGTGCTCGAGACCAATGGCCTCAACCTCGAACGCCCCTACGCCGAATGGTTGGAGTCCGCCGCGCCCGCGGCAGGCAAGACGTGTCAGTCGTGCCACATGCCGACCTACGAGGGGGTCGCAGCTCTCGGCGCACCAACGAGAACAGACCTTCACCGCCACCGTTTCCTCGGCGTCGAGTTGCCGCGCATCCCCGAGATCTTGAGCGACCCGGCGCTAGCCGCCACGCTCAACGCAGAGATCGACACGCTGCTGCAGACCGCGGCGTCCATGGCACTGACCGTACCCGAGCAGGTGACCGCTGGCCGCCAGCTTGATCTGGTGATCACCGTGCGCAACGAGATCGGCGCCCACGCCTTTCCCACCGGGTCGACCAACCTCAGACAGGTGTGGATCGAGGTCACGGCAACCAACGGCGAAGGCACGGTCCTGTACGAAACCGGCAAGCTCGACGCCAACGGAGACCTTGGCAATGTGTGGAGTACGATCGAGCCCCACAGCGACCCGGACCTGCTGCTGCTGTCCTCGACTCTCATCGACGCCGTCGGTCAACCGACATTGTATTCCTGGAACGCCTCCGAGCACCGAACGGGATCCATCTCTCCCGGACACGACCGCACGTTCACCCTGTTCGTTCCGGTGCCCGAAGGCACCACGGGCGAGATTCAGATCGAGGCTGTCGTGCACTTCCGGACCTACCCGCCGCATCTCATCGCTAAGCTGGGACTCACCGACACGATGGGGGACGCCTTGGTGGTCCGCGACGTCACCACGGCTTCGGCCACGGTCCAGGTCGTCGCCAGCGGCGCCATGCACGAGGAGTAGGCCCGTTTTCTAGTCGCTCAACTCGCCACCAGGCTTCGGCAGCGGACGACCCGCGCGCAGAGCGATGGCCTCGAAAACACGTCCTACGCAGGGAAGACCCATGTCGCAGAAATTCCCCGGGCTGCGCCAGAAGTCCTCCAGGCCACGTCGGCCGCAGCTGTCGTAACGCAGGGCCTTGATCATCATCTGGAGTTTGTCGGCGGCCTTGACGATGCGGGCCTCGAGCGTTTCTTTGTCTTCGGCTTGTGCCCACATAGGCACCCACGACGCAGGCAGTAGCCGCTCGACGATCGTTCGTTCCACGGTATGGAGCGCCGCCCGGACCTCGGGGGTCTTGCTCGGCATGGGCACATCCCCGGTCACCGCTTCCGCCGCATCGTGGATCACCGCCATTCTCAGGACCAGCTCGCCGTCCACCGTCGTTCCCTCGCTGCGCAAGACATCGACCAACAACATCGCGACGTAGGCGACCCCGAGGGAGTGGGCGGCGATTGACTCGGGCCGCTCGATTCCGCGGAGCGCCCAGCCCGTGCGCGGCAGATCGCCCAGCGGGTCGAGCCCGAGTACGACATCGATGAATTCGTCTTCGGTGAGGGCGAGTGTTGCGGTGGGAATGGATAAGGTGAGAAAGGTGAGGAATATCAGTGATGTGGTGATTTTTTTTAATACATGT
>JAESSZ010000307.1 GCA_016763875.1 Nannocystaceae bacterium | reverse complement strand
GGCGCCCGCGCCGCCGCAACCGGACGTTCCCGAGTGGCAGGCAGCGCTCAACTCCGCCTCGATGGGCGGGGGTGCGCAGGCCGACGAGGACTCTGGGTTGTACCGGATTGGCGCGGGCAAGGTCGAGCGAGCGGAGCCGAGCGAGCCGGAGCCGAGCGAGCCGGAGCCGGCGTCCGCCCCTGAACACGACGAGTCGATGGATATCGACCTCGGCGATATCTAACCCCTAACCCTCGGTGCCAACCGCCGGTGCGAACCCCCGGCGGTGACGAGGTTCGCGTTCAGCCTGCAGGGACAGTCGCGCAGCCGAATTTGATGCCCACGCTGGCGTCGCTGAAGCCTTGCAACGTGTCGCAGGTTTGCGAGCACACCA
This sequence comes from Nannocystaceae bacterium, assembly GCA_016763875.1. GTDB lineage: Bacteria > Myxococcota_A > Polyangia > Nannocystales > Nannocystaceae > JAESSZ01. The sequence continues at coordinate 6,388 of JAESSZ010000307.1, read as the reverse complement.
AGATACGCGTGGGCTCGTCGGGATTGTCGTAGTACCAGCCGTTCGAGACGCCCGCGCAGTCTGTAGCCGAGTCGACCCGGCCGATCTCCAAGAGCCCGCCCATACCGTCATCAAACTCCACGTTCACTTCGTCGGGGTCGAACGTCTCGCCGTTGGGCGCCGGGGGAATGTCGTACTCGCATGCGAGTGTTGCGCCTGCGATCACGGCGGTCGACAGTGCGTCGAAGATCGGTTGGAAGTCTTGGTCGCACAGGTTGCCCCAGACCCCCCCCGTGTCGGTGACCAACGTCTGATACTCGGCGCCGGCAGCCGCCGAGATCACGCAGCAACTCGTCTCCAACAGACACCCGGTCACAGGGTCTTGCGGTGCCGCGATGGCGTGGAACACATAGTCCGCGTTGTCGACCGAGAGGCCCTTGAACGCGGCGTCGAAGTTCTCCGCGTCGAGATCGGAGTCGTCATCGCTCACGACCACGATGTGTTTGGCCGCGCCACTGCGCAGCACATCGTCGTAGTCGTCCCAGTTGTCGAGGATCTGCTGCAGCGCATCGTTGCTGCCGATACTGACCGGCAGGTGCAGAAACGACGGCAGATTGGTGTCGTCTTTCGGGCATCCACCCGAACCCAGCGGCACGGGCACACAGATCCCCTGCGAGCTGCTTGGATAGGCCGACAGCAACACGACGTGCGCGTCGATGTTTGCCAGGAAGATCTGCGAGGACAGCGCGTTCATGCTCTGCTGCACCGCGTTGGCTTCGAACTCCATGCTGCCCGAGTTGTCGACGACCACGATGATGTCGGCGGGTTGAAGGCCGACATCGGCGGACTCCGTTACGGATGCGCATTCACCACTGTCGTCCAACGGGTTGCTGGTCTCGTCCGCGTCCCCGCCCAGCACGTCGAGCTTCACCGAGTTGTCGTCGTTGTCGTCGTTGCTGGTGCCACCGGTTGGCTCGGCGGTACCGCCGGTTGGCCCCGCGCTCGCATTGTCGCTGCCCGCCGTGATGGTGGCTCCCGAGGTACCGCTCGTGAACGGATCCGAGTCGCGAACTTCGCAGCCCGTCGTACCCATCATCAAAAGCCCAACGCCCCACGCGATCTGCGGAAGCCCCACTCCAGTTGTTTTTAAGACCATCATCAACCCCCGCACCCAGAATGCCGGGTGGGTTCCCGGGACACAAGCGGGGAAATCGCGGTTAGGGGGGTGAGCTTACCTGCCGCTATGGCTCGATCTCTACGCCTGCGAAGTAGTGCGCCTTGGCGAACGCACGTCGGGCAGCCATGCCCGTGCCCGGGTTGTCGCCCAGGGCCGCTTTGACGCTGTCGCCGGGCGTCACTCCCTGGTCGACCAGCGCTTCGAGCGGATCGAGGAACCGCCACTCACCGCGACCCTGCGCGTCACGAACGTCGATTCGCGTGAGGCCTGCGCGGCTGGCGTCCAGCATGATGCGAGCCAGTCGCTGGACGCGCTTGGAGGCCAGACCGTGAGTATAGGCATCACGCCAAAGCGTGATCCGCTCGTCGTACGATAGATCTGAGAGCGACTCCCAAACCGCGGCGGCGGCGTCGTCATCGTAGAGCACCCCCTTGGCGAGCGCGGGCAGACCGCAAACGTACGCGGAAGGCACCGCGTCCGGCGAGCGCACCTCAAGGTGCGGCTTGAGCCGGGTCTCAGGAAACACGGTCGACAGATGGGTCGTCCAATCGTCGTTGGTGGCGCGATGGTGCTTACCATCGGGGTCCGTGAACCCCTTCTCCATAAATGTCCGGAACGGCACGTGGTGCGGGTGGTAGTGCCCGTCACGTTTGACGAAGAACATCGGCACGTCCAGCGCCCAGTCCACGTAGCGTTGAAACGAGAACTCACCCTCGAATACGAACCGTGGGATGCCGCAGCGGTCGGGATCGACGTCGGTCCACACGCGACTGCGCGCCGACACCAGCCCGGTCGCGCGTCCTTCGATGTACGGTGAGTTGGCGAACATCGCGGTGATGAGCGGCGCCATGGCCGTCGCGACGCGGAAGCGCCGCCCGCAGTCGGCTTCGTCGGCGTAGTCGAAGTTTGCCTGGACCGTGCAGGTGCGCAGCATCATGTCGAGCGCTTGGCCCCCGCGCGTGGGCAAGTAGTCCCGCATCACGCGATAGCGCCCCTTGGGCATCCAGTGGACGTCCTGGCGAGTTGCCCACGGGTGAAACCCCGCGGTCATCCATGCCATGGACAGCGGTCGGCTCACGGCGTCGAGCTCACGGTAGTGCTGCGTGAACTCGGCGCAGGTCTCGTGCACATCCGCCAGTGGCGCGCCTGACAACTCGAACTGGCCGCCGGGCTCAAGCGTGATCGATGCGCCGTCGCGGATGAGGTCAACGGTCTGGCCATCCACGCCACGGTCATTGCCGGGCTTCCACCCAAACTGGTCGACCAACCCTTGGAGGGTTGGCGCGATGTGATCTTCAAATGTTGGCGTCGATACGCTGCCGTCGTCCCCCAACACGATGCCGAACTTCTCAAGTTCGGTACCCACCAAGTGGGTGGAGCGATCTGGCCGGGCGGCGCGTGTGAAAAAGTCGACGAGCGCGTTGGCGTCGAGTGGGGGCTGTGGCTGGGACTCGTCGGACTGCACTCGGATGCGCTCGATTCTGGTCACGTGTAGCACCGAACGTCCCTCGACCGGAGGAGGCGGGTGCTCGGGCGGGCGCTGCGTTTGTGCGCCGCGGTTACGACCGTCCATCGTCGCAATGGTGGGTCGCGTTACGGCACCGGCGGCACAGGGCTCAGCGCACGCTGCGGCCCCCTTCCCGCGCTTGACCCGCCGAATTGTGGTTGTTAGCCTTCGGCCGCTTTGGCTCACGCCCCCTCACGCCCCACCGGCTGCGTTATTGGCCCTCAGATCACCGTCCGTGGCACCTTGTCCGGCGAGGAGAACCTCCTTGTCGAAGGTCGCATTGAGGGCGGGGTCTCGTTATCGGGCCACCTTGTCGTCGCCGAAGGCGGTGTCGTTTCGGCTGACGTCGACGTCGAGAGCATCGAGGTGCACGGCGAAGTCCAAGGGGATATCGTCGCGTCGATCTCCGTCACCATTGAGCGAGGCGCCGCGGTCCGTGGCAATGTTCGAGCTCCCCGCGTCATCATCAACGACGGCGCCGCGTTCGACGGCGCGGTCGAGATGGACGTCACTCTTCCTGAAGGCTTAGCGCGGCACGCCCGCTAGACACTCCGAGAACCACCATGGCCAACACCGTCATAGGCAGCACGATCGTTATTGATGGCGAGATCACCGGCGACGAAGATCTCGTCGTACACGGCACCGTTAAGGGCCGCGTGAGTCTCCGAGAAAACATCATCGTGGAGGAGTCGGGGGTCGTCGAGGCCAACGTCGAAACCGCGACGATCACGATCCACGGCACCGTTACGGGCGACATCGCAGCGTCCGAGCGTGCAGAACTCAAGGGCAACTGTCACGTCGTCGGAGATATCCGCGCGCCGCGCATCCTCATCGCCGACGGAGCGTCCTTTAAGGGCAACGTCGACATGGAAGGCTGACCCCGGTTGGCGAGAAACAATCAGGTGGGCGCGGCCTCCGCGCCCAAAGATGGCCTCACGATCATTGGCGCCGATATCGTCGTCAAGGGTCGTGTCGAGGGTGACGAAGATCTCCGGATCGAAGGCCGGGTCGAGGGCACAATCGTGCTTTCGCAGACCTTGTATGTCGAGTCCGGCGGGATCGTAGTGGCGCAGGTTCAGGCGCGCGACATCGTGGTGTCGGGCATCGTCGTCGGCAACGTACAGGCCGAAAACTGCATCACCTTGCACGCTGGGGCCCGTTTGGTGGGTGATCTTGCGGCGCCGCGTGTCGTCATTGAAGACGGTGCCGCGTTCAAAGGCAGCGTTGCGATGGGCGAATCTGCCGCGGGCTCTGCGAAGAACGCCAATGTCGCCAAGCGGCCCAGCCGCGCGCCAGCCCGCACCACGACGGAGTCGCGAACCGTGGCGAAGTCCCCCCGTGGCGCGAGCAAGCCAAAATCCGAGTCGGAGACGCGTCCAAAGGCGAAAGCCGAACCCGTCGCCCGGCCACGGGTTGCCCCGATCAGAGTTGCCGCTCGCGACGACGACGAGGTGACGGTCGTGGTGCGCCACGCCGAAATCGCTACGCGCTCCGGTAAGACCGCCAAGAAGGCGGCAAAGAAAAAGGCCAAGAATACGCCCCCACGGGCGCGCATGCCTAAACCAGGCAAACGCCGAATTTCTCGGCGCTAACTGACGAGGACAAAATGATGATGCGTAAGCTGGTCGCTGCTTCTCTGCTCGCTGTTGCACTGGGGCTGGTGCCCGCATGCAAGCCGGCCGATCCCAACAGTTGGGATACCCACATCGAGCACATCAAGGACTCGGGCAGCCGGGCCAAGGGCTTCAACAACCTTGAGCGCCTCGTAAAGTCGGTCTCGACTGCCAAGGACAACGCCGCCCAGTTCAAAGCGTTCGGGGAAAAGGTCGTGCCTGCGTTCGCCGAGATCTGGGATGACGCTGCTGAGCAGCAGACCAAAATGCTGCAGATCTTGCTTGAGATGGGCCACCCGGCGGCATCGACGGTGTGGAACAAGTCGCTCGGGTTGGACGGCAGCAGCGAGGCCCGCGAGCGTACAAAACTCGCCTTACAGGGGATTCTCAAGGCGCGGGCGGTCGATTCCGTCGACGCGGTTATCGAGGAGTTCCAGAAGGTCGTCGCCGACCCCAAAAACGATAGTGGCGAGCGGGCGGGCGAGTTGCGGGTCCTGATGGCCAAGACCCTCGGCGTTCTTGGCGACAAAAAAGCCACCCCAGCGCTTGTCGCCGCGATGGAGCAGACCGTGGACAACCAACCGGTGGCAGTGCACCGGACGGCCGCCGACGCACTGGGACGCATTGCCGACCCTGCCGCGACCGACGCTCTCATCACCGTGACCTACCGTGTCCCGGACAGCCCAACCTCGACCAACATCGGCGAGAAGGCCAAGCAGGCGCTCGCGGCCATCGGAGAACCCGCGATTCCCAAGGTCCTGCAGATGTTCAAGGGCGAACACGACGAGGTTCAGACGCTCGCGGCGAGCCACGGCCTGCAGCAGTTCAACGTACAGAACGCGGGCGCGGGCCTGCTGGGCGCCATGGGCCGAGAGAGCGCGGTTGATGATCTGATCGCGTATCTCCCGAAGGACGGCTGCGCCACGGCAGGCGATGTGCCGACCAAGAAGCCTTCCCCCAAGAAGGGTGGCGAGGAGGAACCCGCGATCAACGAGCAGGCCGGCAATACCCGTGCGGTCATCGCCAACGCTTTGGGTCTCATCGGGGACAAACGGGCCGTGGCGGCGCTGTGCCCCTGCGCCAAGTCATCCAAAAATCCTGGAGACATGTTCCCCATCGCTGAGGCACTGGGTCGCATTGGTGGCACTGAGGCCGTCGATTGCCTCGTCGACGTGATCAAGACCGGTGAGTATGACCAGGAGTCGGTGCAGAACTCCGACTACATCCATCAGATCCGCTGGGAGGCCGGCCGCTTCGCGTTGCAAGCCGCGAGTGCCGAGGACATCGGCAAGGTCAAGGAGGCGATCGCAGCCGCGAGCTCAGAGGAGAACGTCGCCAAGGAGATGGCGCCGTGGGCTGCCGGCATCGCTGTGGTCGAAGAGTGCAAGAGCGACAAGGACTGCTACCTCGGCAAGGTCAAAGACAGCAGCGCCGATTGGATCGTGCGCGAGAAAGCGGCGATCGAAGTCATGCGCATGGCGCCGGGCGACGTTGCGGCGGCGACCGAGATCTCCAAGGCTTACAAGGTCCGTAACCCGGATGCGCGCGTCACCATGACGTGGGCCGCAGCCACGATGTTGGGGGACGGCGAGACCAAGTGTCCGGCGTGCGCCAAAGCATTCGAGGATATCCGGAACGCGGAGAAGGACTCGCGCATCGACAAGTCGTTCCAGCTCTCGGTGCTGATGGCGCGCTATACGATCGCGAAGTTGCGTGCGACTGGGCCTACGGCGGCACCAGCTGACTCCAAGAGCGAATCCAAGGAAGAAAAACCAGCCGCCGAATAGGTTGCTGGGCTCGCCGATCGATCCTGCGGAAAACCCGCAGGGTCGAGAAGTGCCGCGAGGGGTTTGACATGCCTCGATCGGGGCAGTAAACCGCGCTCCGAGCGGACAAGGAACGCGCCGCGCTGGCGTAGCTCAACGGTAGAGCACCTGTTTTGTAAACAGGACGTTGGAGGTTCGATTCCTCTCGCCAGCTTTTTAGAGACGAAGGCGCCGGTTTCTTTTGCTAGCTTGATATAATGCATTCTCTTTTTTGGGCGGATACCAGAGTGGTCAAATGGGCGAGACTGTAAATCTCGTGGCTCGCGCCTACGAAGGTTCGAATCCT
>JAESSZ010000306.1 GCA_016763875.1 Nannocystaceae bacterium | reverse complement strand
CATCGATGAGCCGCCAGCAGGTAATCCTCCTAACAGCGGGAATTTGTCGAAAAAATCAGTTCGCCTCCCGGTGCGAGTCGTCGCATCGCCGCATCGATCAGCGCCGCATGGTCACGCAGGATATCCAGCGTGCCCTGCATTGCCTTGGACGTAGAGAACGTCGGTGGATCGAGCAGGATCACATCGTACTCCCGCCGATCCTGACTCAGGAGCCGACGAACGTCTTCTTTGACCAGGCGGTGACCCGTTCCGGTGACGTCGGCGAGACTGAAGTTGTCGCGCGACCACGCGAGGTACGTGTTGGAAAGATCAACCGATGTTGTGCGATTCGCACCCGCCGCGATCGCGTACACCGTCGCTGTCGATGTGTACGAAAACAGGTTGAGGAACGATGGCGTGGTGCGCTCCGCGACAAGTTGTGCCACCAAGGCGCGAACCGGTCGGTGGTCGAGAAAGAGCCCCGTGTCCAGGTAGTCTTCGAGGTTCACCCAAAAACGATGGCCCCCCTCCTCGACCAAGATTCTAGCCCCCGCGTCACCCTGTTTTTCGTACTGCGAGGACCCACGCTGTCGCCTGCGCTGCTTGACCACGACACGCTCGGCGGGAACGCCGAGGGCGGCCGGTAGCGCGCGCACGATGGCCTCGAAGCGCGCGCGCGCGACCTCGGCGTCGACCGTGGGTGGTGCTTCGTACTCCTGAACGTGCACCCAATCGCCGTAGCAGTCCACGGCAACGTTGGCCTCCGGAATGTCTCCGTCGTACAGCCGATAGCAACTCACGGCGTCTCGCTTGAGCCATGCGCGCAGCTTTTTCTTGTTCTTCTTGAGTCGATTCGCGAACGACTGCACGAGCTCAGCTTGGTCCGACAGACCACCGATCTCCATGGTCACACTCAGCGCCTCGATCGTGCCGTTGTCGATGGGCCGCGTCGACTCTGGTGTCGTCCCCAACACGTGCACAAGCCGCTCGTCACCGAGCAGCACGCACGCACGCCATCCCGGAAACACGGTCCCAAGGGTGCGCCCCAGCTCTCCTGCGGTCTTACGCGCCCCGGCCGGCCCGCCCATGCGTTGGCCATACGGGGGATTTGTCACCAACAGGCCACGCGCTGCGGGGGCGGTGGTCCACTCGTCGACTCGACACACTTCGAAGTCGATCTTGTCCTCCCAGCCGATGGCGCTCGCGTTGTCTCGAGCGATCGCGATGACATTGGCTTCCGCGTCGGCAGCCACGAAGCGGTTGCTCAACCCAGCCAGACCTTCGTCCGCACGTCGCCGGGCGTCGTCCCGGATCGTCGTGAACAACTCAGGCTCATGACCGAGCCACCCGTGAAATCCAAACCGTTGGCGAAGAACTCCGGGAGCGATGTCCGCGGCGATAGCCAGCGCTTCGAAGACGAACGTTCCCGAGCCTGCCATGGGGTCGACAAACGCCGCGCCGTCTTTGGCCATCGCAGTCCAGCCGGCGTCGACCAACATAGAAGCGGCCGTGGTCTCGCGCAGCGGCGCCAAACCGGCATGCTTGCGCCAGCCTCGGCGATGCAAACTATCGCCCGCAAGGTCGATGGAGACGCTGCAACCGGCCCCCCGCGCAAACACGTTGATCCGCACGTCGGGGGCTTCGAGGTCAACCGTGGGCCGACCGCCACTGCGCTCCCGCAGCCGATCGACGATTGCATCCTTGGTCCGTTGGGCCGCGAACTGGGCGTGCGACACCGCCGCCCGCTGACCGACGTAATCCACCGCGAACGTTCGTTCAGCGAGAGGTGGTCCTCCCAGGGCACTGCGAGCACACCCTTGTAGAGTTCGGCTTCGTCGTGCACGGCGATGTCGGTCAGATGCATCAGCACACGACTGGCCAGACGTGACCACATACAAATTCGATAGCCGAGTTCGAGCGGTCCGCGAACGCGACAGCCCCCGGGTTCAGGCCGTACCACGCGACAACCCAACGTCTCGAGTTCGCGCGCCAAGAGTCCCGAGAGCCCGCGAGCCGAGGTAACAAAGTAGGAATGAGTAATCACGGCTGTAACGTCTCCAGGAGGGCGGTGACCAATGTTGGCTGCCCCACGCAGATGCTCGGCGAGTCGATGGTCCATTCACCCCGATCCAGGGTGAAGATCGTTCCACCGGATTCTCGCACGATCACCGACCCTGCACACCAATCCCATGGCGCGAGGCCGTACTCCCAATAGGCGTCGAGGCGGCCCGCCGCCACCCAAGCGAGATCCAACGCCGCGCCGCCGGCCCGACGGATGCCCCGGACCTTGCCGATCACGCGGGTGAACTCCTCGACGTTGCTGTTCTTGGCGGTGGCGCGGTCGTAGGCAAACCCAGTTGCGATGACCGAGTCCGCCAGCACCTCCGCGTCCCCGACCGCCAGCCGCCGAGTGTGCCCGCCCGACAGTAACCACGCGCCGTAGCCTCGCTCGGCATAAAACGTCTCCCCCCGGCCCGGATCGTGGACGACCCCAACGATCGGCACGTCATCCTCCATGAGCCCGATCGAAACCGAGTAGTGCGGGTTGCCGTGGGCAAAGTTCGTGGTGCCATCCAGCGGATCGACGACCCACCGTGGTGCGCCCGGTTTGCCCGCACGTGCACCCGATTCCTCGGCCAACACGGCATAGTCCGGCGTCGCCTCGGCAAAGCGCGCGAGAATGGTCTTCTCGGCAGCGCGGTCGGCGACAGTCACCAGATCGATCGCGTTGGACTTGGTCTCGATCTGCAGCTCGCCACCGAAGTAACCCAACAACACCTCACCCCCTGCGTGCGCCGCCTCGATCGCAATGCGCAAGCGTCCGTCGCCAGATCCATGTGGTGGCTCATGTGGTGGCTCATGAGGTGGCTGTGTGGCGTTATCCATCGAACTGGGCCCACCCTGGACGTTTCGGTCGCGAAATCCCTTGCGAGACGACGGCATTGGCGGCGTTTTGTTACGCCGAATGCCGCTGTGTGTCGAGCCTAGTCCCTCGGTGTCGACTCCGGGCCGTTGGGCGGTCGATGGCCTCCCCCAGGGAGCGACGCCTTGTTAGAGTGTCCCCCGTCGATGTCGGTTGACCCGCACACTGGCCGCGAGGAGTTCGTCAACGAGCTTGAACGGACCGCGCACTTCCACGGTTCCCGCAAGGGCGAGGCAAACGACCTCAGTGGAAAGGTCATAGCGGGGCGCTACCGGGTCATCGAAAAACTCGGAGAGGGCGGGATGGGCTCCGTGTACCGGGCTGAGCACGTCGAGATCGGCAAGCCAGTTGCGATCAAGGTGCTCGCGAGTCACTACGCGCAAGACGATCAGCAGCGCCGCCGGTTCCTCCGCGAAGCGAGGGCGGCGTCCACGATCGCGCACGAGAACGTCGTTGACGTCACCGACTTCGGGCCCGCGCCCGGGGGTTCGGTGTTCTTGGCCATGGAGTTGTTGGTCGGCGAGGAGCTGTCGGACCTCATGGCTCGCGAAAGACCTCTGCCGTGGGCGCGGATCAGACAGATCATTGCGCAGATCTGCGGGGCGCTACAGGCCGCACATGACAAGGGCATCTTTCATCGCGATGTGAAGCCCGAAAACTGCTTCCTAATCAAACGCGGGAACAACGAAGACTTCATCAAGGTCCTCGACTTTGGCATTGCCAAAATCATGAGCCAGGACCTCAATCCCGACCAGTCGCTCTCGCAAGCCGGCATGGTGTTCGGAACCCCCGAGTACATGTCACCCGAGCAAGCGCGCGGCACCATGGTCGACCACCGGGCTGACGTCTACGCAGTCGGCGTGGTGCTCTACGAAATGGTCGCCGGCAAGGTGCCGTTTGATGGCGCGAGCAACCTTGAGATATTGGCACGACAGGCCAACGACCTCCCGACCCCGCCGTCCGAGATGGCGCCCCACCTCGACATCTCGCCTGAGGTCGAGGCGATTGTCCTACGCGCGCTGCAAAAGCACCCCGACGATCGGTTCCAATCGGTACGTGAGCTGGGCGAAGCGGTGGAGGCCGTGCAAATGCTGGACGCCAGCGCCGAGTTCACGCACGCGAACGCGCGCGGCACGGGGGTCGCGTTGGACAAGACCCGGGAGCGCCTCTACATCACGATCATCGTGCTGCTGGGCCTTTCGGTGCTGGCTCTCGGCGCCGTGTTGCTGACCCTCATACTCCGCGGATAGGCAGCTGCGATGGGTACACTTCGCATCGACACGTCCCGCCCGTTCTTTCTTCTGCGCCGCAAGAACGAGACCGGCGTGTGGTCGTGCACTGGCGACATCATTCGGTCCCGAGCGCTTGCCGACATTCCTGTACGCGAGGGTAAACCGGCCGGCGAGACCCTCGACTCGGTCAGCCTCACACCCTTTTGCCAAGCGCGTGAACGGGGATGGCCGGTTCACGATGGTGGCGAGCCAATCGTGACGCTTGTCGTGGACCGGGCCGAGTACCACGAACTCCAAGGCGTACTGCCCGCGCTACCACAACGCGCAAACCGCATCGAGTCGCTCGAGTACGACAGCACGTCCGAGCAATACGAAGCCACGATTCGCCGGATTGTGTCCGAAGAGATCGGCAGCGGCCAGGGCGCGAACTTCGTCATCGCGCGTCGGTGTCAGGGCAAGATCGCGGACTTCTCCGCCAATGCGGTGCTGGGCATTTTTCGGTCCTTTCTGCTCAACGAGTTCGGCACCTATTGGACGTTCTTGCTGTTCGACGGCGAGAGATACGTGCTTGGGGCCACCCCAGAGCGGCACATCAGCGCGCGCAAGGGTCGCGTCATGATGAACCCGATCAGCGGCACATTTCGCAAGTCGGCGGGTTCGCCTCGACTCGACTGTGACGACTTCCTGCGCTTCCTCGAAGATGACAAGGAGACGTTTGAACTCTTCATGGTGACCGACGAGGAGCTCAAGATCATGTGCGAGCTCTGCGACAAAGGTGGCGCCATCGTGGGCCCACTGCTCAAAGAAATGTCTCGGCTGGTCCACACCGAGTACCTGCTGCTGGGCGAGTCGGACCGCGACGTCGTGGGTCTGATTGCAGGCTCGATGTTCGCCCCCACAGTCACCGGTAGCCCGGTACTGAGCGCGTTTCGTGTCATCGAACGCTACGAGGCGGAGTCCCGCGGGTACTACGGCGCGATGATCGCTCTGCTCGGTCGCGACTCGGACGGGCAGGCCACACTCGATGCCCCCATCACGATTCGAACGCTTGAGATCGATGCGACCGGAAACCTGGTGGCGCGCGTGGGGGCTACGCTCGTTCGCGGCTCCGACCCCGCGTCCGAGGTCAAGGAGACCGAGGCAAAGCTTGCGGGGGTGCTGACCGCGATCGAGTCACCGAGCCATCAGGCGCCACCGCGTTCGCGTTTGCTCGACGTCGTCGACAACGAGGAGGTGCAGATCCGTCTGCAGCGGCGCAACCTGTACCTTTCACGATTCTGGTTCGAGCCGCAGCGGGTCAGCTACAACACGGTCCCTGCACTGCTGGGCAAATCCGTGACGATCATCGACAACGAGGATGGCTTCGCGATGATGCTCAAGCGGCTCATCCAACAGATGGGAGCGCACGTCGCGGTGGTGGGTTTCGCCGACTACACCGACGAGTTTGGCGACGACGATGCTGCCGACCTCACGGTCGTGGGTCCCGGTCCCGGCGACCCGACGGATGACACCGACCCGAAAATGGTCCGTATCCGGCGCATCCTTGATCAACTACGGGCAAAACGGCGGCCGTTCTTCGCCGAGTGTCTGTCGCACCAGGTGCTCTGCCACAGCCTCGGGCTGGCGGTGCGGAGCAAAGAGATCCCGTTTCAAGGCGCCCAACGCGTTATCGATCTGTTTGGCGTTACGGAACGCGTTGGCTTCTACAACACGTTTACGGCGATCGCAGATCGAGAACTGCCTGGGGTCGAAGTCGCCGCCGACCCCAACACCCACGAGGTACACGCGCTGCGGGGTGACGGATTTTTCAGCGTGCAGTTCCACCCGGAGTCGATTTTGACCCCGCGGGGATTCGAGCTGACGCGAGACGCGTTGGTCGCGTTGATCTCGGCCTGAGACCGCTCACTCGGCCGGCGGCGGTGAAGGTGTGAAGTCGCAGCCCGCCAACGTCTCCATGCACGTGTCGAAACTGACCTGCGCTCCGCGAGTGCGGAAGAACCACCCGATCTGATGTTCCATGAACTGACCAACGTCGAAGTCGCCGTCGGTCAGCCCAGGTGGTGAGAACCCATGCGCCCCGTTACGCGCGTTGATCATCGGAAGCACAACCCCGCTGAGCCCACCGTCGGTGGCCCCCACGGTTGGCGCCACGAGGCGCAGCGGAGGATCCAGCCGCGGCGCCAACTTACCGTCGACGGAGCCCTCCGGATCCATGGGCACTGTGTTCGTGCTGCCGGAGATGTTGTCGACGTCGACCAGTACCGGACCCCACGGCGCCCCACGGGTCTCCCGCCACGGGATTCCCTCGATAACGCCTTCGTCGATCAGAACACGATTGGGCGTCTTGCCGTACCGCGGGTCAACTTCGAAGATCTCGACGAACCCCGCCACCTTGGCGATGTTGACCCCCGTGTTCACCGGCACATTGACATCGCCGATCGTGGTCACGTTCAGCACATGGGTTGGCGCCTTGCGAAACTCGCGCCCATCCTCGCGAAAAGTCAGCGGGTCGCGAGCGTAGTGGGCTGCGTAGATCGCCGGGTCCGCGGGCTCGATCGCCATCTGGGCTATCGCGGTGAATCGGCGGATCGTCGGCGTGCCGCGCTGAAACGCGTAGCCGTCCTCCAATGCCAACAGGTCATCCCCGGCCATGACCTCGAAACCGCGATAGCTGATGGGATACGCGAACGCCTTGATCTGGGTGCGAAGCGTCGCATTCGCCTTGGGCACGCACTCACGCTCGTCACCCACGATGTCCACCGAATCCGGCCCGACCCAAACATCGAGTTGGATCGGGTCGCCGCGGTCGGCGGGCACTGCAACTCGAAACGTGCGCGCCAAGTCGCACGCATACGTGCCCTCGCTGCCTTCGGGACACTCGCGGCACTGACCGGCGTCGTTGAGCGCGCAGTTGCTCAGCGCCTTCCAGCCTGCGTATGCCTGATACCCAGCGGGCGCGACCTCGGGCATGACTCGAGCGCAGCGCGATTCGCCCGTGCGCAGGTTCGTGGCCATGACGACATCGCCCGGCAAGATCTCGGTGTCGTGGGCAATGTCGTAGCGGGTGTCAACGTTTCCGTTGGCGAACAACGTGTAGATACGCGTGCCACCGCTAGCGCTGGGCTCGCCAATAAACAACGGACCCATCAGGCGCAGCACGACGGCTTCGACCACTCCCCCCTGCTCGCTACGTACGGTGAGGTCGATGAGCCCGGCCCCGCCTGAGATCGGTGCGGCTGCGACCACAGCAGGTTCGAGCGCACTGAGCATGGAAGAAACCAAACCGCCCAGACTCGTCCCACTGGCGAAAAAGTCGGCATTTGGACCACCGAAGTCGATCTGACCGTCGGCATCGAAGTCGCCTAGCAACTCCGGCACCCCGTCGCCGTTGAGATCGGCCATGGTGCCATCGCCGAACTTGCGGATCAGACGGGTCAGCGTCATCCAGTCGAGCAAGGTCTGACGCAGGTTGTCCCGCGTGCGGAAGAGGTAGCCGGTAAAGAACTCCGCACCAACATCGCCAACGCCGTCGCCGTCGACGTCACGGATCCTATTGGCCAACAGGGCGTCTGCCGCGGGACCCATCCCGGACAGTTTGAGGAAGTTGCGGATCAGCGTTTCCTGATCACCGACCTGCAGCCCGTGGTAGGGCGCGTCCATGCTGCAGCTCGCGAGCCCGAACTTGCCGTGGAGCGCGAGGCCCAGCGGCTCGATATTGTTGGACGTGTATCCGT
>JAESSZ010000305.1 GCA_016763875.1 Nannocystaceae bacterium | reverse complement strand
GCGTTCGGCCCGCTGGACCTCGCCCTCAGACCCGGTCCAGTCCAGGACAATGGTGTGCTCCTTGCCGTTGCGCTCGATGACGAGCGTCTTACGCGGACCACCGACTTGCGTGGCACGGAAGGCCTCCCAACGGTTGTCGTACGTCTTGCCGTCCAGGGAGAGAATCTTGTCCCCTAGCTTCAGCCCGGCCTTGGCACCCAGGCCATCGTCGTCCAGATCGTCGACGACCATCTTGCTATCGATCATGCCGCCGATCCGCCGCCGAGGCAGCGGCGCGCTGTTGCGTCGCTCGACAAGCTCCGGAAGGTTGGCGAGCTGGTACGCCGCAATCGCGACGACCATGGCCGAATGCCGCTGGTACTCCTCCACGACGTTGGCCAGCGTGTCGTGCTGCGTATGATGAACGCGGCCGTAGTCAGAGTCTCCTGCCTGGTCCCAGAAGAAACCCGGCACGCCCGCGTGGATGAACGGCGAATGGTCGCTTCCACCCGGCTGCAGGCTTGGCACCTCGGTCACTTCAAACGGGCGCTCGTCCGGCGACAGTTGCAGCACGGGTGCGAACACGGCGGTCATCTGCGGCATCATCTCGGGCGTGACACCGATGCCCGACAGATAGTTCGTGCCGCCATCGTGCACCAGCACGGCGCTGAACTTGTCCATCTGCTCGCCGTGCGCCTCGACGTAGCCCTTGCTACCCAGCAGGCCCTGCTCTTCTCCCGACCACAGGATGAAGCGGATCGTCCTCTTTGGCTTGGCTCCGGCCGCCATCAACAGACGCGCAGCCTCCATGGTCGTCGCCACCCCGGTACCGTTGTCGTTGGCCCCGGTCGCTCCGTCCCAACTGTCGAGGTGCCCGCCCACGACAACAATTTCCTCGGGTTTTTCGGTCCCCACGATATCGGCGATCACGTTGTGCTGCGGGACGGGACCATTGAAGAAGCGATTGTCGATTGAGAATGCAAGTTCGACCTTCTGCGACTCCCCCAGCCGCTCGACCAGGTCGCCGTGTTGGTCAGCACGTAAGTTCACCACGACCTGCGAGGGGAGTTCCGCCCACTGGATCTGCGACTTGCCGTAGGTGTGCACGAGCTCGCCCGCCGCATTGCGGTCCGCCACCACCAGCCCCGCGACCTTGAGATCTGCAAGCGCCGCATCGAGCTTGTCACGGAGCTTACGCTCGATATCCCATTTTCGCGGACGGACAACCCACGCGCCTGCGAACTCCGCCTTGCGACGCTTGAGTTCCTTGAGCGTTTTCGGGTACAGGGTCGCGAGCCCTCGCAGAGGCCCTATCACCCCAGGGGTCCACGCGGGCGTGATGAAGTCGAAGTCGATCTCCTCCGGGCTCACCATGCCACCGGACCACGGACCGCGATCGAACCCCACCGGGAAGTCGCCCCACCGCTCAAGGTGCGCGGTCAGGCCCCAACTTGCGAACTGGTCGCGACACCACTGCTCGGCCTCCATGAGGCGGTGGGAACCGGTCAGGCGCGGACCGATGTCCTGGGTCAGGTACGCGACATGGTCGGTCACATGATTGTCGGTGTGCCCCAGGCGGACAATGGACTTGACCACCGCATCACCGTCGACCTCGGGGATCTCATCGTCGTCCTCTTCAAAGTCGTCGTCATCGGCCGTCGCGTCAGTCGACCGCGGGTCCCCTGCCACCGGGGGAATCGACGTCGGTACATCCCCCTTCGGCCCGCACGCGAGACACAAGACCAACCAGACCGGAATGAAGAGCGCGGCGCGACGTGACATCGAGCGCACGATAGACGATCTGATGCGACCCGTGGGTCACCAGGCTGGCGTGGTCGCGCTACTCGGCTTCGGTCGCATCCGCCTTGATGACACACAGCAGATCGCCCGCCGCCAGGGTGTCGTCCACGCCCACGGACAGCGAGGCGATGGTGCCCCCGATCGGAGCGGCCACCACCGTTTCCATCTTCATCGCCGACAGCACCACCAACGCATCGCCCTTGTCGACCTTGGTCCCAACGGCGGTCTTGAGCTCGACCACCACGCCGAGCATCGGCGCGCCAACCGAACCAACGTCGGTGGGGTCGGACTTGGCTCGCTCGACCACCTCGGTGCTCGCCGCCTTGTCTCGTACCTTCACCGAACGCAATCGTCCGTTGAGTTCGAAGAAAATCGTTCTCGAGCCACTCTTGTCGAGCGTCCCCACTGCCGTGAGTTTCACGATCAGGGTCTTGCCCCGTTCGATGGTGACGCTAACTTCCTCGCCGACCGACATCGGCGCCAACGCGATGCGCGTCGGCAGCACGGAGATGTCGTGGTACAGCTCGCGAAACTTCAGATACTCATCGAACACCTTGGGGTAGATCGCCGCGCTGAGGACATCGACGCTGCGCACTTCGAACCCGGTCTTTTCGACCAGCTCCGCCTCGAGGGCGTCGAAGTCCAGTGGCGGCATCGAGGCACCAGGGCGACCTTCGACACGATCGGAGCGGCGAACAATTTTGTCGCGAAGAAGCTCCGCAAAACCACCGTAAGGAACGCCCAGGTAACCCTGGAAGAACTCAACCACCGACTGGGGGAAACTCAGGGTGTCGGCCTGCTGCAGCACCGCGGCCTCGTCCAGGTCGTTCTGGACCATGAACTGCGCAAGATCGCCAACAACTTTGGACGACGGGGTCACCTTGATGATGTCGCCAAGCAACCGGTTGGCCGCAGCGTACGCGCGCTTGATCGCGGGCCAGCGCTCCGAGAGCCCCAGCTGACGCGCCTGGAACTGCAGGTTGGTGTACTGCCCACCCGGCATCTCGTGCAGATAGACGTCCGTGCTGCCCGACTTCAGGCCCGACTCGTACGGGGCGTACAGTTGCCGCGTCTGCTCCCAATAATTCTCGAGGCCTTGCAGCGCTTCCAGGGTGAGCCCGGTGTCGAACTCTGTGCCGCTGAGCGCGGCAACCACAGCACCCATCGCAGGTTGCGACGTCATCCCCGACAGGGGCGCCAACGCCAGGTCGACAACGTCGGCCCCAGAACGGGCGCACGCCAACATCGAGGCCACGCCAGTCGCCGCAGTATCGTGCGTATGGACATGGATCGGCACGTCCGGGAACGCCTTGCGTAGCGCGCCGACGAGCATGCGAGCGGCCCCAGGTTTGAGCAAGCCGGCCATGTCCTTGATCGCCAGAACGTGGGTGCCAAGCTCGACGAGTTCGCCCGCAAGGTCCACGTAGTACTGCAGTGAGTACTTCGTGCGCCGCGCATCGGAGACATCCCCCGTGTAGCAGAGCGAGTCCTCGATCACCCCGCCCGCTTCTCCAACCGCATCCATGCCGAGTTTGAGGTTCTCGGTGTAGTTGAGACAGTCGAACACGCGGAAGACATCAACGCCGTGCTCAAACGCGGCTTTGACGAAACGCTTCACCACGTTGTCGGGATAGTTCGTGTACCCGACCGCGTTGGCACCACGCAGCAACATCTGGAACGGGATGTTGGGGACGAGCTCGCGCAGCGTGTCCAGTCGATCCCAGGGACACTCACGCAGGAACCGCAACGCGACGTCGAACGTCGCCCCACCCCACATCTCGAGGCTGAATGCGGGCGCCATCGCATGCGTCGTCGCGGGTGCGATCATGGCGATGTCGCGCGTACGAACGCGGGTCGCGAGCACCGACTGATGGGCGTCGCGCCAGGTCGTGTCCATGATCAGTAGGCCCGAGTGGGCTCGAACGGCCTTGGCGAACCCTTGTGGTCCCTCTCTCAGTAGCACTTGCCGCCATCCATCGGGCGGCGGCTCTGTCGATACCGTCGGTAGCTCGGGGTCGATGTTCGCGGGCGGATCGTCCGTGCTCCATGGCGTGTGGGGCCCGTTGACGACAAGCTCGCCGAGGTACCGCAACATTTTTTGCCCACGATTGAGCCGCCGCGGGAAGTCGAACAACTGCGGCGTATCGTCGATGAACCGCGTGTCGACGTGTCCGCCGAGGAAACGTGGGTGCGTCAGCACGTTGTGCAGAAACGGGATGTTGGTCTTGACCCCACGCACGCGGAACTCGGCGAGCGCGCGATGGAGCTTCTGAGCGGCCGCGGCGAACGTCAAAGCCCGCCCCGTCACCTTGACCAACAACGAATCGTAATGGGCGGAGATCTCGGCCCCCCGGTAGCCGGATCCGCCATCCAGACGAATGCCAAAACCTTCGCCCGGGCGGAACTCGGTAATTCGCCCCGTGTCGGGCTGAAACGTTTTGAGGGGATCTTCGGTCGTGACCCTGGCCTGGATCGCGTACCCGCGTAGTCCCACGGTGACCTGGGTGAGGCCCAGCTGCTCGAGCGTGGTACCGCCTGCGATGAGGATCTGCGACTGGACAAGATCGACGCCAGTCACCTCCTCGGTCACGGTGTGTTCGACCTGAATCCGAGGGTTGGCTTCGATGAAGAAGTACTCGCCGCTAGGCGCGATGAGAAACTCGAACGTACCCGCGTTGCGATAGCCGACGTGTTTGGCGAGTTTGACCGAGTCGGTGTACAGCCGCCGACGCAAGCCGCTGTCCAGGCCCACCGCAGGGGCTATCTCGACGACCTTTTGGTGCCTTCGCTGGACCGAGCAGTCACGCTCAAACAGGTGAATGGTCTGCCCAGTGCCGTCCGCCAGAATCTGCACCTCGATGTGGCGCGGTTTTTGGATGAAGCGCTCGATGAAAACCGTACCGTCGCCAAACGCAGCGGTCGCCTCAGACACCGCGCGAGTGAATCCGTCGGCGAGCTCGGAGGGGTCATGCACGACTCGCATGCCGCGGCCCCCGCCCCCCATCGCGGCCTTGATGATCAACGGATAGCCCGCCTCATCGGCGAACGCGCGCGCCTCTTCAACTGTGGCCACGGGATCTTTGGTACCCGGGATAACCGGCACGCCGCACAGTTGGGCTGCACGGCGACCTTCGGTCTTGTCCCCGAGTTGCTCGAGGACCTCCGGTGATGGGCCTACGAACGTGATACCCGCCGCCTCGCATGCGCGAGCAAAGTCCGCGCGCTCCGACAGAAACCCGTAGCCCGGGTGAATCGCGTCGACATGGTTGTCCACCGCCAACTGCACGATGTCGGGGATCGCCAAGTACGCACCGACCGGCGAATGGTGCCGCCCGAGCATGTACGACTCGTCGGCCTTGTACCGATGCAGATGCACCCGGTCCTCGTACGAGAAAATCGCGACGGTGCGGATCCCGAGTTCGGTGGCGGCACGGAACACGCGAATGGCGATCTCGCCCCGGTTCGCGCACATCAGTTTTTCAATAGGGCGCACGGACACGCCGCAGGAGTCTATCCGGCGCCTGATGCGACGTCTACGTCGACCGCCTCGTTGGCGTGACCGGCCGCATCTTTGAGCACCCCCGCGGGCAGCCGCAACCGAACCGGGCGCACTGCCGCCTTGAGACACAGGTCCAACACGTTGTCGTCCGCGCCGTCTTGCCCGGGACTCGCCTGGTCGTCGACTGCGCTAGGGTGCGCGTTCACTCCGGCTTCGGTCGAGATCTCCAGACGTGCCAGGGCTTTGGGGTCGAGATCCCGCAGGCCTTCGGTCCAGTAGGTCCGGATCATGCTCGCCGCGCCAGCGCAGCGACCTTGGCGCGGCGGCAGTTGCTCGGCGAAAACCACAGTCGGCGGCGTCTCAAACGCGAGCACAGCTGCCGCGAGCCCACGCAATGACTCCCCGGCCTCTGAGTACACCGCGCCGGAAACCGCGATGTTGGTCGCGGGACGATCGTCTGGACCCCCGAAGTCTCCGAGCAGCAGCACGGTCCGGTTCTCATCGGACTCGTTGGTCGGCGAGAGCAGGGCGAGCTTTGGACGGGCGCGTGTGCCGTCTTCGCGGGCGATCACGAAGTGCTCCGCGACGACCGTCGAGGCGTCGAGCTCCACGCTGAACACGACCGACAAGACGTCCGCGCCCTCGAGTGAGGGCACGTTGTCTTGTGCGAAGTGGGCGGACAGAATCGACGCCGGAACTCGCGGCGCAACTGGGCTGGGCGGCGCCGGGAGCTCAAGCGTGTGAACCGTGGACTGCGGGGGACCCGAGCCCACACACGCTTGCGCGCCGAGCGTGGCCACGAGCAGGACGAGCGAGCACAGACGCACGGCGGCAGTATGCCTTTGTGCCGCGGCTCTGGCGACTGCCACGCCCGGGTGCGTAGACTGCGGCCGTGCTCCATCTTGCATCCGAGACACCCGAGGCCTGGGGGCGCTGGGCCGTCGCGCATCTGGACACGATCGTGCTGGATCACGCGCACTGTGAACGCAAGGCGGCGAGCAACGCCATCAATCTGATCTTTCGGTACACCGATCAGGTGCATCTCATGGCGCCAATGTCAGCGCTGGCGCGCGAGGAACTCGAGCACTTTGAGCAAGTGCTAGCGCACATGCAGCGTCGCGACATCGTCTTCGCCCGCCAGTTCCCGAGCCCATACGCGGGCGAGTTGATGAAAGCGTGTCGGGTGAAGGAACCGGAACGCTTGCTCGATACGTTGCTCTGCGGCGCCCTCATCGAAGCACGCAGCTGCGAACGCATGCAGCTGCTGCACCAGGCCCTCGTGGACGACGGTTGCGACGACGCCCTCGCCGCGCTGTACGACAGCCTGCTCGCATGCGAAGCGCGGCACCATGCGACGTACGTCGAACTTGCGCGCGGCTGTTCGATTGTCGACGAGACGGCACTGCGTGCGCGGTTGCAGGTGCTGGCGGAACACGAGGCCGCGGTGGTTGCCCGGTTGCCGACGGAGCCGCGTCTGCACAACGGCGTGCCGTGATAGTGGCGCGCGGTAAGGCGGT
>JAESSZ010000304.1 GCA_016763875.1 Nannocystaceae bacterium | reverse complement strand
AGGCCGTCGCCATGCTCAGCGCCAGCAGCAACGCCGCCACTTGGGACCAGAGTTTCAACGCCGTCCCTCCGCCGCGACAATCTTATCGCCGACGTCCAGGCCCGAGGACACGACACACGACTGCGCGGTGCAAAAGTCGATCTTCAGTTCGATGTCCCGGCCGTCGACACCTCGAGCCATTGCGATGGCCTCGGAGCGGTCCACGCCCGCCCGCGGCACGATAACTACGTCCTGGGCCAGCCGAGCGTGGACTTCCAGTTTCACCGATAGCCCGGGCCGTAAAATCGCGGGGTCGGTTTCGTCGAGCTCCACGACGACCGCGAAGAACCGCCGCTGTGACTTGCGATCGGCGGCATGTGCGACCGGACTGACCGCGCGTACGGTCCCCATGAACGGGCGCGTCGCGAAGGCGTCGACAGTGCATCGCACGCGCATCCCCGGCTGAACGCGGCCGTCGTCCACGTCATTGAGGCTGCCGTTGACCACCATCGCTGAAAGATCTGGGATGCTGGCGACGCTGAGGCCCGGCCATACGTTGTCGCCCACCTGCATCTTGCGACCTTCGAAGGGCTGGGTCCCGACCTGAAAGATCCCGGCCTTTGGTGCCTTGAGCGCCAGCGTGGACAGCTGGGCGGCCGCTGCGTCGTAGGCCCGCATCGCCTTGCTAACCGCGATGCGTTTGATCTCTTCGTCCGACCGAGCGCCGTCGGTCTCGGACTGAAGGTCGTCTCGTGCCGTCACGACTGCCGTCTGACTGCGCTTGAGTTCAAGGTTGGCTTTCCGATACTCGCGCGGCGACTGAAGGCCCTCGGGCAGCGCTGCGTCGAGCGCGGCCTTTTTGACCGCGGCCTGTGCGGTGACGACAGCGAAGCGTTTCTCGGCAACGCCTACGGCGTGGCTGGCCCGCGCTGTGGATAGCTCGGAGCTGGCCTCGATCGCTGCCGCCTCGAGCTCGCTAATGCTCTGGAGCACGGCGGCGTTCTCGAACTCCACGACTGGATCGCCTTCCTTGACGACCGCCCCGTCCTCGGCCATCCAACGGATCGCCACGCTCCATCCTTCGGTGCGCGGGGTCGGCAGTTCCACCGAGTGAGCCGCGTCGAGCACCCCGGTGAGCAGGACCTTCTCTTGCAGATCACCCCGAGTCGCGGTGAGGACCTCTTCGTCCCCCCGTGCCTTGGTGTTTTCGCGTGTACACGCGACGGGGCCAAGTCCCAGCGCAAGCCCGGGCCCAACGAGTTTCGCGATCTTGACCCACCGGGCAGTCACGCGCGCCACTCTCCGCGGCCCGTACTGGGTCCGTCGTGAACCACGCGCCCATCGGCGATCCTGATCACTCGAGGACACCGCGCGGCAATCGACGGTTCGTGAGTGACGAGGATGATCGTATTGCCGGCTTCATGGAGCGTATCGAGCAGACGCATGATCTCAGCCTCGGTGGCCGAGTCGAGGTTGCCGCTGGGCTCGTCGGCGAGCAGTAGCGAGGGGGAAGTCACCAATGCCCGCGCGATCGCGACCCGTTGACGCTGCCCGCCCGAGAGTTCGGCGGGCCGGTGGCGCATGCGGTCCTGCAACCCGACGCGCGCCAGCGCTTCTTGGGCCATCTCCCTGCGTTTGCGCCGCCGGATCCCGCGGTAGACCAGAGGTAACTCGACATTCCGCAACGCCGTCGCGCGGGGCAGAAGCTGAAAGTTCTGGAACACAAAACCGATATGCACGTTACGCGCCCGGGACAACTCGTCGTCGCTCAGGGTGCCGACGTCTTGCCCGTCGAGGTGATAGGTGCCGCTGGTGGCCGTGTCCATGCAGCCCAGAAGGTTCATCAACGTGCTCTTGCCCGATCCTGAGCGGCCCACGATCACGACGTACTCACCGGCCTTCACTGAAAACGTCACCCCCGCGAGCGCGTCGATCGTCTCCGAGCCCATCCGGTAACTACGCCGCAAGGCGTTGAGTTCTATGATCGTCGCCTCAGTCACTTGAGGGCTCCTCGTGCCACACTAAGACACGCCTTGGTGGCAGGAAGGTTCCTTGGTCGATGACGCCGGTGTCGAGTGTGGTGTGATTGATCCGACCTCCCCGATATTCGCCCAATGTCCGTCACAATAGCAACGGCCTAGCCTGGCTTCTAAGCGGCCTCGCACGTGGTCTGGAGGGTCCGGGTCGCTCGCGGCGTGCTCAGCGCGGACAGACCCGCTTCGGGCTGGTACTGCTTCCTCGTGCCGATCAATCACCCCTCGCTGAGTTTCGGCACGACGATTTCCGCGTGCCTTGTGGCGGCGAGTCTGTCGGGTTGCGCCTCGACGCCCTCCGTCGCCCAAGATCGGGCCCAACCGCACAACGCGGCGCCTAGCCGTACGGCTGGCCTCATGGTTTTCGACGATCGGGGCCGTCGTGTGTCCGTAGACTCGTTGCGGTCGCGGGTGACGGTGGTCGGGTTGTGGGCCGCGTACTGCGAGCCCTGTGCCAGCCGTATGGAGGCGGTCGCCCAACTCGCCGACCACTACGCCGACTCCCAGGACGTGGCGGTGCTCCTGATCAACGTCGACGAGCCGTCCATGCTTGAGTTCGCGCGGGACAAGGCCGCGCGGAGGGCACCGTCGGTACCGTTCTACTACGCTCAAGGGTACGGCGCAGTCGCCAAGCTGTTCCCTCTGCGCGAGGAGACTGGGCGTCGTGTCATCTCGCTGCCCCTGGTGCTCGTGCTCGCCGAGGACGACACGATCCGGTACACGTACAACTCCGATGTTTCCAACGAGGCCTACGTGGATTCGCAGACCGCCTTGGTCGATGACGCTCTGCGCGGGGTACTGCGGGCCAACGACGACGAACCTCCGCGCACCGTCGAGTTGAGAATCGAAAGCACGCCGTCCGGGGCGTTTTCCTTCACCGTGATGCGGATGGGGAAGGGGGTTGCGGCGGTCGCCGACGCGATTATCGATTTGTCGGGTTGGAGCGAGGGGACGCAGGCGGAGCAAGCCGAACTCAGGGCCCGTATCGAGACAATGCTCGCCGAAGGGGGCGACCGCATCGTGGTCGAGCTCTGGGCACCCGACGACGACAGCGAGTGAGGAACAAGGGGCGCCCGTCGCGAGCTACAACGGTTCGCGGACGAACGTCACGAAGGCAGACTGCCGCTTGGTGACGTCTTTGCCGACGTTGGCGTAGGCGTCGATCCACTTGATGTAGCGCTCGAGCAGGTAGTGCGCTTTGCGGGGCTTGCGTGTGCCGGCCACGACATCGATGAGCGCTTGCTCTGCCGCGAAGATCGGGTCGTCGACGCGAGTCCGCTGCTCCTCGATCGTGCCCAGACTTTTGCGCTTGCCCGCGACTTTCTCCGCTTGCACGGTGCCGTCTGCGACAGAGATCGTCACTTTCGCCACGGCCGGTCCACAACGGTACTTCGCGACCCCGGTCGGCATCGGTTCGAGAGGGTAGGCGAGCACCATGACTTTTCCCGAAGTGGGCGGCCATTCGGTCGGCAACGCGGGAGTGACCAGGCGAATCGCGTCGGGGTCGAGCAGCTCGTCCAACGCGGCGTTGGCTAGGGCGTGAACCTTGGCGGTTGTGAGACCTTCGTCGGGGGGCGGGGCGGCGTCCGGATCACCGCCGGTGGTGGTGTTCGTGTCGCTCTTGTTCGCCGGGTCGGACTGGTCCTCGCGGCCCACGTACTCGTTGCCGATCTCGCCAGGTCGCAGTCCGTTGACATCGGAGGCGACCGGTGCCGGCTCCGGTGGCGTGGAGGGCGGCGGTTGGGCTGCCTTGGAGCAGCCGAGGCCCCCGATCAGCAGGACGCAGGAAACGGAAATGCCGCCGAGAGCCAGTTGCATGCGCATCAAGTGTCTCGGACCAGCCGGTCGCCCACAATAACTGCGTTCACAGCCCGCCATGCGCTCTGCGGGGCAGATCTCCAGCCGCGTCCGGTGAAGACTGCGGTCAGGCCGCGAGCCTGGGGTCCGAACCCGATTCGGGTTCGCGGCTAAGGCGGCCTGGTGCGCGGCCGATGTCATGGGGGATGGGAGCGTCAGCAAGGGCACTGGTGTGCTCCGATCTACCGAGCACGACGCGCGGCCTGGCGCGGATCATCGATGGCTCTCCTGCGTTGCAGTCGATCGGTGTCGCGCGTTGCCGTGTCGAGGCGATCGAGTTGATGACGCAGCGCCCGGACGTGGTGATCGTCGACGCTCGGCTCGACTGTGATGCGGGGCTGTCGTTCAGCGACAAGGTCGCGGGCGCGGACACGCCCTTGCTGCTAGTTGTTGAAGCGGGGGAAGAGGCAGCCGCACGCGCCCAAGCCGCCGCGAGGCAGCGACACTCCGTGTTCGCGGTGGACCGTGAACTCATCGAGCGCGGCGAGGCGCCCTCGGACGCCGTGGTACGCATCCGCTTGTGTCTGCTCGCGGCCAACGGTCGGGGAGACTCGGCCGCCCGTCGTGGCGAGAGGGGGCGGGACGAGCTGTTGCCGATCGTCGCCGAGCCCTACGACGCCATCGTCCTGATGGGTTCCGCAGGGACGCCTCATCTACTGCCGCGGTTGCTCCCTAAGAGTCGCTTGGGGGCAGCGCCGCTGGTCGTTTCCGTCCACCACAACCCCGGGTTTTCGGAGGACTTTCTGCACTGGGTGGGAGAGCTCGCGGGTCGTCGTGTGTGCGCGTTCGACCCGAGGGCGGTGGCGGCCGCCGGATCGGCCGCTCTGTTCGCCGCATCGGCCGAACTAGATCCCGACAGCGCCGGAAGGTTAGGCCCCGATCTCGGCGGGCTGCTGACGAGGCTGGCAGACCGCCGACTGCGCCTGCTGGTCTGTATCGCCTCCGGGATGGCTGACCCGGTCGTGGCCGGTTTGCTCGCCGTGAAGAGCGCGGGCGGACATGTCGTTTGCCTGTCGCCGACAGCCTGCTCGCAGCCTGGGATGGGCGACCTCGCTCGAGCGGCGGGCGTGGTCACGGCGAACGTGGACGTCGATGCGATGGCCTGGCTGCTCAGCCGTGGACGTGCGCGCGGCACCCCTTGAAACCTGCGACATTTTCACAGACGCTGCCCCTTGAAATGATCATTGAGATCGAAAAGGGACGGCAGTCGACCATCGACCAGTTGCGGGACCTGGCCGCTCGTTTCGGCAACCGGATCGAGGTCTCGCAGGGGCATGGGGTGTACGACACCGTGCAAGTCATTGGAGACACCCGGGAACTCGAGCTCCGCGAGGGCTACATTCGCGATCTCGTGGGGGTACGCGCGGCGTGGAACGTTGCCTCGAACTACAAGAACATTGCTCGGACGATCGCCGACGAGCACGGCGATGTTCATCATCGTGACCGTCGGCCCGTCGAGGTCAAGGGACTCGACGGCAAGACGCGTTGCTTTGGCGGTGGCAAACACATCTTCATCGTCGGTCCTGACTCGCCGCAGACACTCGACCAAATGCTCGCCGTCGCTCGCATGGCTCGGCAACTGGGCGAGGAGCTGGGCATCATTGACCGCATCATGCTGCGCGGCGGGGCGTTCAAACCGCGCACCCGGCCGACCGATTGGCGTGGGCTTGGCATGAAGGGCATCGCGATGCTCGATCGCGCTCGCGAGGACACCGGTCTGCCCTACGTCACCGAGGTGATGGATCATGCGCTGGTGCCCGAGATTGCCGAGCACGCTGACATGTTGCAGATCGGCACCCGCAACGCGCAGAACTTCGACCTGCTGGAGTCGGTCGGGCGGGTGGGTAAGCCTGCGATCCTCAAGCGTGGCTTTGGCAACGAAGCCTTGGAGTGGTTCTCGGCCGCGGAATACATCGCCAACCAGGGCAATCTGGACATCGTTCTATGTGAGCGCGGTATGAAGACGTTGTTCACCAAGGGCGGCTACTGTCGCAATCAGCCTGACCTCAACGTCATCGGCCACGCGCACGCGCAGACCATCTTGCCAGTGATTTTCGACCCGAGCCATGTTGCGGGCGACCACAAGATCGTCCCCGCAAACATGCTCGCTGCCTGTGCGCACGGGGTCGACGGCACGATCGTCGAGACGCTGCACGAAGAGGCATTTCGTGCCGACCAACTGTGCGACGCTCGGCAGGCGTTGCTCATGACGCACTATCGAACGGCGGTGGAAGCGGTGCTCGCGTTCGAGGCGCAGGTTGTCCCGAAACTGCAGGCGATCGACGATGCGCTTCGTGACGCGTGAAGTCCCAACGTTGTCACTTCGTGCTACGCTACGTTTGTCGATGCAGATTCAATGCCCGATCTGCCACCGTGCGGACGAAGTCGCGGACGACTTTGCGTTCCGACCGTTTTGCTCGCGTCGCTGCAAGATGATCGACCTCGGTAACTGGCTCGACGGGGTCTATCGTGTTGTCGTGCCAGGTGAAGCCATCGACCCGTCGGCGTCTGGGTCGCACCGTGCGTTGCCGCTGATGCTGACGCCGGACGAGTAGCCGGTCCGGCGTTGAACCGGTGGCCGACGCCCTATTTGCGGCGGTTCTTCTTACGCGCCTGCTTCTGTTTCTTGCGTGAGGCCTTGCTCGACGCTTTGCCCCCGCCGCCGGGCATCCCCGGTAGCATGCCGGGCATTCCAGGGGGCATACCGGGCATCCCTGGCATGCCGCCTCCGCCCATCATCGCTTGCAGCGCTTCGGGGTTCTTGGCCAGCTTACGCATGGCGCCCATCTGCTTCAGCTGCTTGACGCCGGGCAACTTCGACAAGAGGCCGCCGCCGCCGCCCATCATGTTCCCAAGCATGCCGAACATGTCGCGCATCGAAAGGAACCGGCCCACGAGTGCGCGGACGTCGTCCTCCTGGCGACCACTACCCCGTGCGACCCGCTTTAGGCGACTTTCAACAAAAGACTCCGCCGGGAGATCCGCCATCTTCGTCGGGTCTTTTGGGGGACGCCGTTTGCGTCGCGAGAGTTTGGCGGCGGCGCTGCGTTCGTTGGGATCGCCGTCCTTGAGGAACAGCTCCGGCTTGGCCCGCTCCGCGCGGGTCATCGACTGAATGATGGCCTCAACCCGGTTCAGCTCGCCGTCGTCGGCTACCTGGTCCAACACGTCTTGGGGCACCTCGCCCCCCAGCATCTGCCCCAATGGCATCTTGGCCATCAGGTCCTTGATGCTCCCCATCTTCTGGATCGAGCGGATCTGGGTCAGAAAGTCGTCCATCGTGAAGCCGCCGCCGAGCATCTTGGCGGCGTCTTCGGCCGCCTGCTCTTCGTCGACGACCTCCTGGAAGTCCTGCATCAGGCCGACCAGATCGCCCATGCCCAAGATTCGGCCCGCCAGGCCTTCGGGACGGAACTCCTCAAGCTTCTCCAGGCTCTCGCCCATGCCGAGGAACTTCACCGGCTTGCCGGTCGCGGCCTTGATCGACAGTGCCGCGCCGCCACGGGCATCGCCGTCGAGCTTGGTCAGCACGACACCGGTGATATCCAGACGCTCGTCGAACGTCTTGGCGGTCGTGACGGCGTCTTGGCCGATCATCGCGTCGATGACCAAGAAGATGTTTGCCGGGTGGACACCAGCCTTGATGTTGTCCAGCTCGGCCATCAACGTGTCGTCGATGGTCAGGCGGCCGGCGGTGTCGTAGATGACAAAGTCGTACGCCTCAGCGTCTGCTTTTGCGGTCGCTTCTCGAGCGATATCGACCGGGTCTCCGCCGTCCTTGGCGAACACGTCGATCGAGAGTTGCTCGCCGATCACTTGCAACTGACGGATCGCGGCCGGGCGGTAGACGTCGCACGCGACCAGCAGGACCTTCTTGCCGTCCTTTTGCAGCCGACGCGCAATCTTGCCGGTACTGGTGGTCTTACCCGAGCCCTGCAGCCCGACCATCATGATGCCCGTGACGCCCTTGTTCGCGGTCGCGAAACTGGTGTCGACGGGACCCATCAGCGCCGTGAGCTGCTCGTGGCAGATCCGGACGAAGTGGTCCTCGGCGCGCACGCGCATCTTGGTGTCGCCGGACTTGGCGACCAACTGGACGGTCTCACCCAGGGCCTCGGCCTTGACGTTGCTGAGGAACGTCTTGACGACGCGGAACTCAACGTCGGCCTCGAGCAGGCTCATGCGGACGTCCTTGAGCGCGGCATCCACCACGTCCTCAGTCAGCTCTCCTTTACCGGTCAACCGCTCGCGCGCGGCGCGAAAGCCCTTGGAGATCGTCTCGAACATGGCAGGCGTGGTGATAGCACCGCAGCGGCGTGATCCGCCAGCGCGCGTGGCGCAGGACTGACGGGCAGGACCGACGTCCAGGATGCGGTCCCGGGTTGACCATGGTGACGGCCACAGCCACCGTAGCGGCATGCCACGGCCCCGCGCAGGACTATTGGTGGGGGGGATCGCCACCGCGGTCGCGGCGATCTCCAGTGCTGCCCTGGTCATCTTGCTGGCCGACCCGCTCGATTCGACAGTGATCGCCGCGGGGCGTGTGCTGGTGACCGCACTCGTCATGTCGTTGATCGCCGGATCGACGCTGATCGTTCCGTGGCGTGCTGCTGCCCGAGACCCCGCGGTTCGATGGCAGATGTTGCTCGCGGCGTGTTTGCTCGCACTGCACTTCGCGGCGTGGATCGCCTCGTTGACGATGACGACGGTGATCCGTTCCGTGACGTTGGTCGCGACGCAACCGCTGTTCGCCGCCTTGATTGGGCGATGGCTCGGTGATCGAGCGCCGTGGCAGTCGTACGCGGCGGGCGCCGTGGCGGTCCTGGGCACCTCGGTGATGTTCGTCGGGCAGGGCGGGGGTCTTGCTAGTGGTCTTGCTGGTGGCCAGGCCGTCCCTGCCAACCTCGGCGACGCTCTGGCGCTCGTGGCGGCGGTGGCCGCGGCGGGCTATCTCGCGGTGGGTCGAAGCCTTCGCGATCGCCTGCCACTACCCGCCTACCTCGGCGTGATTCACTTGTGGGCGGCGGCGATTCTCGTGGTCGTCGTATTGGTTCGCAACGCGCCGTGGGTGCCGCCGGGCGCTCAGTGGTCCGACCTCGCTGCCGTCGTCTACCTGGGCCTTGTGCCTGGGGTCGTTGGGCACGGGTTGCTCAACTGGGCGGTGCGGTGGGCCCCAGTGCACGTCGTATCGCTGGCCGTCGTCGTGGAACCGGTCGCGGCTGCGGCGCTCGCAGTTGTCGTGCTGGGCGGCTCTGTGTCGGTCTGGGAGGTCGCGGGCGCGGCCGTCGTATTGGCGGCAGTTGCCCTTGGCGCATGGCGGCCACGACCAGACTCGACCGGATAGGACCGTGAGCCTACGAGCACTGGCCGCTACACGCGGTTGACGCCCATGCGTGACTTGCCCGCGGCGTTCCACCAGTCGGTCCACGCGCGCACCGCATTGTCGCGCGCACGTTTGTCCGCGAGCGGCGTAAAGGCGATGCGATGTCCGGTGATTCGCGACAGCTCGTGCGCGGCCCACTGGCGCACGGGAAGGTCTTTGTGCCGAAGACTCTCGATGATCCACTCGATGCGATGCCGCTCGCGGTGCTCGGCGTACCAGGACTTCCAGCGATGCGGCTTGAGCCCCAGCTGCCGGCCGGTGATCGAGCACAGCGACTCGATCGCAGCCTCTTGGATGAAGCGGTCCTTGCTTGCGAGTAATTCGATGAGCTCGTGCACGGCTTGGACATCCCGCAACGTTCCCACCGCGCGCGCGGCGTACAAGCGCTCGGTCTTGTCGCTGGAACCGAGGCGCGCGCGAACCGACTCGGAGGCGAACGTAAACTGTTCAGCACGGCTGTAGGTTTCCAGCACCCGCATCGCTATCACGCGCACGTCCCCGCTCACGTCGAATGCCAGCGTGCACAGCGTCGCCGCACAACGGTCGTCGCGTAGCTCTTGGAAGATATACGCGGCGTAGAAACGAATGTCGGGATTGGGGTGATGCAGCAGCTCCAACAGGTGCGGCACCATCGGCGGACCGGCGGCGATGGCCGCGCGGATCAGAGGCCCGTGGGCCGCGGGCGGGGGCAGTGCCCACAAGT
>JAESSZ010000303.1 GCA_016763875.1 Nannocystaceae bacterium | reverse complement strand
GTCTGACCGTGGGTGGTATCGCCCCAGCAATGCACTCGTCCAGCCGTGTCGAGGGCGCAGCCATGCGCCTGCCCCAACGCGAGGTCGACGACATCCGATAGACCGTGCACACGGCGCGGGCGTTCGCTACGTCTTACGGCGTTCGCTCCCAGCTGGCCGAGGTCGTTCTCCCCCCAGCAGTGCACGGCTCCCGTTTCCAGCACCGCACATGCGAACGTCTCCCCGGCGCAGACTCGACGCACATGCGACAGCCGCGGCGAGCGCTCGAAGGGCTTTCCGTCATGGCACGGTGGGGCGCAGCGCAGCTCCCCGGTGGCGACCACGCAATAGTCTGAGAACTTGGCACTACAGATCCGCATGAACGACGTCACGCCGGCCGGGATACTTAGCTCCTTCGCCGAGCGCATCGCATCGTCCACCACCAAGAGCCGTCCATCCCGTGTGAGCGCCGTGATATCGCCTTGCGTTGTGACCAGCGCGGACGATGGCGGTACGAAGGGAAGGGCACGTGCAACGTAGCGCGAGGGGTTTCCTTCGAGGTCCCAAGCCAGCACCCGCCCATCCTCCGTGATCGCGGCATAGCGCGTGCCCGCGTTGGAGAACCGCGTGATCGCTCTCGGTTCGTTGCCTTGCTCGAGCGCGGGCACCGGTTCATCGGGCACCGAGGGGGTGGCCCGTGGGCCGACCGGCTGACATGCGACCGACAGGATCACGTATGCGAGGGGCCATCCCCAACAGCGTGCGGTGCTCGATATGGGCATCGATTGGGTATCCTGTGGTCGGTGCCGCGGGCGAGGCGTTTCGCGTACGACAAAGGCAGACTACCAGCAGCGCGGCGTCGCCGAGCGGTAACATCCGCGGCGCGGGTGACGATCGCGGCCTTGAGTCGTCGGAAAGATCGTCAAAATGAAACTGTACTGGGGAAGTGGAAGTCCTTACGCCTGGCGGGCGATGCTCGCTCTCATCGTCAAGGGGGTTGAGTTTGAAGACCAATGCCTGCAGTTCGACAAGCGCGAGCACAAGTCGCAGGCGTTCCTGAAGATCAATCCGCGCGGACGTGTACCCGCCTTGGTGGATGGGGATCTCATCGTCTATGAGTCGCACGCGATCATCGGCTACATCGACAAGAAGTTCCCCGAAACGCCGTTGTTCGGCAAAACGCCCGCCGAGACGGCGCGGATTCTACGGATCATCTCCGAACACGATAGCTACGCGTACCCGGCTGGAACGGCCGTGCTGCGCCCGATCTTCCAGGGCAAAACCCTTGAGAAGAACGAGGAGACCACGGAGGCGGTCAAAACTCTGCATGCTGAGTTCAAGTCGATCCGTGACGCGTTCGCGGGTGAGCAGTGGTTGGGCGGTAGTACCGTAAGCGCGGCCGACCTCACGGTGTACCCGACCCTGATGCTCATCGACCGGATCGTGTCCAAGCCCGACGTCGCCGCCCTCGGCCTGGGCCTTGCGCCATTTGAGGACGACACGATGCGGCGCTGGAAGGGGCGCATCGAAGCGCTTCCGGGCGTCGAGCGAGCTTACCCGCCGCATTGGCGGGCGTAAGCAAGAGTCCGGTGTTTGCGATTGGCGCCGGAATGGCCACTGGGCCAGACGCGGGCGGCCCTACGTCGTGGGCTTGTCGCCCCGGACAACCCGAAGTCGCTAATGCTATCGGTCGCTGACTGGCGTCCAGGCAAACTCCTCGAACGCCGGGTCGACGGGCGTCTTCGCGAGGTGATTGACGTAGTTGCTGACGACTTTCTGCGCGAGACCAACGATGATCTCAAGCAGTTGTTGGCTCTCGTAACCCGCGTCCGTGAACGCCTGGAGTTGCTCCTCGCTGAGGTGGCCGCGGTTGCGAACTAAGGCCAGCGTCGTGTCGCGAAGGACCTCGAGTTTGGCGCTGGGAAGCGGGGACTCGTCGCGCAGGGCGGTCGTGACCGCCTGGTCCACGTCCATCATGTTAGCGACGCCCGTGTGGGCGGGGACGCAGTAGTGGCATTTGTGCTCGACGTTGATGCTCTGCCAAACGACCGTCTTCTCGGTCGCGTCCAGGCTCGTGGACATGAAGCTCTGATGGAGCGCGTTGTATGCCTGCATCGCAGCGGGAGACTCGGCCAAGATTCCGTGCAGGTTCGGCAGTAGCCCGAAGGACTTCTTCGTCGCTTCGAGAAGGGGCAGACTCTGTTCGGAGGCAGTTTTCAGGGTGTGTAGTTTGAACTTCATTTCGTACCTTGGTGTCGGAGGAAGAGAAAAGGACCGTTCGGTCCATAAGTGGAGTCGCGGATATCAAGTTGCCCTGAGTGGGCATCGTTCGGTTGGAATATGGACCGTTCGGTCCCAAAGTCAGGAAAAAAATCGCTGGCCGCCGCAGTACGTTTGGCTACACCAGAGAGTTACGAACGATCGTGGCGACAGTCTGCACCGTTTTACGGTCGGCGCCCGACTTCACCAACGTGCGGAGTCCGCTCATGCTGCTGATCAGGTAGGTCGCTAGCGTCGCCGGATCCTTGTTCTTGGGGACCTCGCCCTCGCGCTGCGCCATGCGGATCGCGCGAGTCAGGATCTCAGCGACCGCGGCGAAGTTCGTGGAGACCTGGCTCGCGATCCGAGTGTCGGACTGTCCAAACTCCCCAGCCGTGTTCACCAGCATGCATCCGCGTCTCCCGTCACGTCCTCGCATGTCATGGGCCGCTGCGCTCAACCAGTTCCCTAGAAACGCCCAGCCGGATTCGGCCTGTCGGAGGTCTTCGCGCATCTGACCCGCACCTGTCGCCTCGTAGTGCTCCAGGCATCGCAGGAACAGTGCGTCCTTACTCTCGAACGCCTGATAGAAGCTGCTCTTGGACAGGTCCATGGCGGCCAAGAGATCCCGAAGAGAGGTCGACTCATAGCCCTTGCGCCAAAAAAGCTGCATTGCGGCATCGACGGCAACGTCGGGGTCGAACTGCAGCGGTCTACCAAGGGCCACTGCTCGTTAATAGGACCGACCGGTCCACATGTCAAACGCTCGCCGCGGTCACAGCGCTCCGGACGCGTCCAACCCCGCGAGCACGCTGCGGATCCCATCCCAGGCCGCCGGGTCGACCTCGACGAAACGCTTGGCCGAGAACGCGGTGAGCACCTCTTGTTGGTCCGCAACCGCGGTATCCAGCCCCGTAAATGCTGAGCGCAGTCGCTGAGCGTCGGCATCGCTGATGCCCTTGTGCGCGACGAGGCAGTAGTCGACGTACTCCGGGGTGACGTACACGACCGGTGCCGATTGCTGCAGTGCTTGCGCCGCTGCTTCCCACACCGCGAAGTTGAGCACACCGAAGTCCACGGCGCCCGAGGCGACCGTGCGCAGCGTCGCGGCGTGACCACCCTTGAGTTGGTAGATGGGCCCGCCGTCGAAGTCGGTGTCGGGATTGATGCCGACCTTGGTGTCGGTGAGAAAGGCGCGCGGCATGATGTGGCCAGAGGTCGAGCTCTTGGCGCCGAAGCTGAACTTGCGCCCACGTAGCGAGACGGCGAGCTCGGCCAGCGCATCGAGGTCCTGTGGGGTGCGCTGGTCTCGAGACGGTAGCGACAGCGAGCGAGCGACCTCGGCGTTGGCGATGAGGTAGCTGCGAAACCGCAGGTCGCTTTCACGTGCCGCGATGAAATGAACGCCGCCGGGAGTTCGTTGTTCCGCCTGCACGGTAGTCACGCCTCCCAACCAAGCGAAGTCGATCTTGCGGGTGGCCAACGCGGTGACCGCCGCGGTGTAGTCGGGCACGTGGACATACTCCACCGCCTGGCCGACGGCGGCGGCGAGGTACTTCGCGACAGCGTCGTATCGGACCTTGAGATCGCGCTTGTCCCCGTCGGGGATCCCCGAGAATCGAAGGCCGCCGGAGCGCTTGCCGCATCCGAGCGTGCCCAGTGCCGTGGCGGCTGCGAGTCCGCCGACAAATCCTCGTCGGTTGACAGGGAAGTGGGACGAGGCCGGCGAGGAGTCGAACGTACCCAAGATAGCGCTACTGATACCCGAGATTCCTAGGCGCTGACCAGTCGTCGGTTGGCGGCGATAGACAGCCTGGCGTGCAACTCGGTGCAGCGTCTCTTGTTGCGGTGGTTTGCCCACTTGCGGAACCGGGGACGAGCCGCGCGTGTGCACCTGCCCCGCCGATGGGGTCGTTGCCCTACTGCCCTTCGCCGAAGCTTATCCCCGTGTCCCTGGCCGCCATGACCATCGCGCCGCTCGGATCGACGACCCGCTGATTCTCGATCGCTTCCTGCAGGGGCACCCGCACGATCTCCGGGGTGCGTAGCGCGACCATCTTGCCGAAGTCGTGGTCTGCAACCGCGTTGATCGCCTCCACGCCGAATCGCGTCCCGAGAATCCGGTCGAAATGAGTCGGGGTGCCGCCACGTTGGATGTGCCCCAACACGGTCACGCGCACATCACTCTCGACCAGCGGCTCGAGCTCGGCGCCAAGACGATGTCCGGCCCCAAAGAACTTGGGCATCTCGCCCAGCTTGCGTGGACCGGCGAGTGCGGCCGCGCCGAGAGCCGGACGGGCGCCTTCAGCGATCACAGCGATCGAGAACGGGCGCCCTTCGCTTCGTCGAGCCTTCACCGCCGCAACCACCGACTCGATGCGATAGGGGATCTCCGGAATGAGACACACATGGGCGCCACCCGCCATCGCCGCGTGCAACGCTATCCACCCGGTATCTCGGCCCATGACTTCCAAGACCATCACGCGGTCGTGGCTCTCGGCGGTGTCTTGCAAACGGTCGATGCCGTCCGTTGCTGTCTGCACCGCGGTAGCAAACCCAAACGTGTAGTCGGTCGCCGCGAGGTCCTGGTCGATCGTCTTGGGAACGCCGACGATGTTGATGCCCTTGTCGGCAAGCTGCTTGGCGATGCGCATGCTTCCGTCGCCACCCACACTCACGACGGCATCCAGGCCGAGTCGCGCAACATTGGCCACGCATCGGTCGGACACATCCTGTTCCTGTTTGACGCCGTTGCGTTCCACGACGTAACGGAACGGGTCCGACCGATTCGAGGTCCCGAGGATCGTCCCTCCGCGGGGCAGGATTTGTCGAACGTCGGCAACCTCGAGCCAGCGGTTGCCGTGGGACGAGTGGTACTCGACATCGATCAAACCCTCCGTCGCATCCTCGATCCCCAGCACGTCCCAACCGCGAGCCTTGGCTTTCAGGACGACCGCTCGGATGACGGCGTTGAGCCCGGGGCAGTCTCCACCGCCCGTCATGATCCCGATCTTGCTGATGCTCACGCCGCCGTTGTAGACCGAACGAAGCGCGACATCGAGGCTTTCACGCCAGCCTGATAGGCTTTGTAAGTGGCGGCACCCAACGGCACGACGACCGCGATGGTCCCTGCGGTCGGTGGCACGCTGCTCGCCAACCACCAGGTGCGGCTTCGTGCCACGACCTGGCGGGAGCAACTCGCCTTGGTGGTCGCGCTGCCCTTTGTTTTCGTGTTTTGGGCGGTGATGCCTCTGTCGGTGCTCGGCGTGTGGCCGGGGATGCTGTTCGGTGGTTTGGTCGGTCTGTTGCCGACGGCGATCGTGTACCGCGGTCAACGTGTGCTGCGGC
>JAESSZ010000302.1 GCA_016763875.1 Nannocystaceae bacterium | reverse complement strand
TCGCATCGACGAGATCCGCGTTCGCTGGTAGGCCGCTAGCGAGCCGATACGCGCACGCCAGGTAAGATCGTCTGGACTACCGCGTGGTAGACGGGAAACGTGTCGTTTTGGAAGCTTGGTGTCGTTTCTCTTCTTGGCGCACTCGGGTGCTCCGCAGACGATAGTGGCGCCGCCGCTGAGGCTGGCACAGAGGATAGCGGAGGGAGTACCGGGCGAACAACCTCAGCCGCGACCGATGCCGGAGAGTCCGAGGGCTCGGCCGATGTCGGCGAGAACACCGCCGAGACCGGGACGAGCATCGGGACGGGGGACGACACTGGTGGAGACGATGCACCCGTGGCGTGGCAACTCGACGAAGGGCACTACTACGCGGCGGTCATGGACCCGGTGGTGATCTATCCACGGCCCGATAGCGAGGTCGGTGAGTGGGCGCGACATCGATGGGCGCACCCGGGGGTTGAGTTTCGGATCCCGGCGGCGGTGGTGCAGGGCGGCGCGTGGCCGTTTTTGTACGAGCTGGTCGACGGACCGCCAGGCGCCACCGTCGGTCAAACGTTGGAGTGGGAGGGCGATCGCATGGTTGCGGGTGCCGACTACGGTGTGGTGAGTTGGACCCCACCGGATACCGCCCAGGGGTCCACGGTAGATTTTCATATTCGTGTCACCGACCAGGAAGGCACGACCGTCGACGCTCAATGGACGACCACCGTGGACAGTGAACGGTTCGTGTTCGTCGCGATGGACGGTGATGACGCGGCCGACGGCTCGATCGACGATCCGCTTGCGACAGCGTCGGGCTGGTACCGCGACGAACCGAGTGATGCGACGTACGCAGACCACCTCGTGTATTTCCGCGGGGGGAACTACGCCCCGCGTGGTGCGCCGGACAACAACAACAACTTTCGGATGGAGGCGGGCGTCAAACCGATGAGCATCATGGGGTTCCCTGGTGAAGACGTGACCTTTGACGCCACTGGGTCGAGTTGGACGTTTCAGAACGGGACCAACGACGTCTACTTCTCGGGGATTCATTTCAACGGGAGCAAACTCGAGCAACCGGACGGGGCGCCGATTCGCAACGCCCGCATGATCGGGTTCTACGGCACCAGCAACCACCAGCGCATCACGTTCTTCGACAACCGGGTCAGCAACATCGAACCTGGAAACCCGCTGGACGATAGTTTTGGCAACGACAACCCCGCGTTCGTTTGGCGACCGTCAACGGGCGCGGTTCGGGGCGAGTATTGGGCCTTCGTTAACAACGAGTTCGAGACCGCGGGACCACGCACGAGCAACGGACCATCGTGCGTCTCGCTGTCGTGTGTCTCGCACGTCGTGTACGAAAACAACCGAGTGGTCGCGTGGGCCGGCACGGGCACGTTCTTCGACAAGGCGAACAACGACTACGTGACGCAGCGCAACAATGACCTATGGCTTGTGGGGACGCGCGACGGCTCGCTAGGTCACGGCTTGGGCGCAGGCATGAGTGGGTCCTACGACCCCGACCACCGCCCCGGATACTTCGAGACGTGCTGGAACCGGATCCAGACGCCGAACACTGGCGTGTCGCAGCTCGCCGTGCAGGTGGGGCTGAGCGCGGATCCGGATAACGGTCCCGTCTGGCTCTATCGAAACTCCATCAGGGGGAACGTTGCGTTTGTTCGAATCGACCGTTTCGAGGCCACCGCGGACAGAAACGTCATCCAGGGCGAGTATGTCCAGCAAGGCGCGGACGTCGTGGGCGCAGGCGACAACTACGAGAACGCGGACTGGACCGCGGAGGTGTTCGATGCCCAAGGATGGCTCGCCGGAGAGGCGGCCGACGTTGTGGGCACACACGGGGCCGACGTCCGGTAGGGCGCACGTAAGCCGTGCGCTCCGTTGTTACGTGGAGTTTCGCGAGAAATTGAACACGCGGAGTCGCCCGCTCGTATTTGTGTATGTGGAAGCCATACTGTGCTCGCCCAACGACACGTACATCATCGTTGAAGCCGTCTACGTCGTCCTAACGACCAACCGGGTCGGTCCCACGATGCGTAAGGTCGTACGCCACGTCGCCACGACTTGCGCGGTGCAAGACGTCCTGTACGACGGTCAGAAACTGGCCAGCATGCCGGGAGGGTGGCAACTCCTCATGGACGCCGTGGGGCTGGCGGAGCTCACGACGCGGCCGACGGGAGCGACGCAAATGACGCTCGCCTACGCTGGTTTCGAGAATCTGGTTCGGCTTCTTCCGACCGAGCTGTCAGTCCCGGTGCTTCCGCAGGGCATGTTCCGGGAGGTGCGTTTGCCACAGGCGGGGCTCTTTCGTTACGGACGGGACCCAATCCCCGAAGTCCGTCTGTTCAACAACCCGGCGATTCCGTTTGTCAGTGCTGGCGGAGACGCCCCGCCGACCGCAATGGGAATCTACTATGGTGCGACGCGGCGGCTCGAATCCGTCCCGCGGGCGGAACAGGTTCGCGCGCTTCGGCAGCTGGGGCTGTAAAACCGAACCTGGTCAGTCACTGATCCGGTGACTCCGGCAACTCGGCGGGCGGGCTGGCTGCGCAGGCCTCCTCGATCGTGTCCAGGGCTTTGTCGAAGTCCACACCGGCCTTGTCGACAAGTCCGGTGATGTGTCGGCGCGCGCCCCATAGCCCTAACGCGGCGCACGCGGCGATCATTGGCACGATCGCGACCGGTGCCATCATACCGAGGGCCAGCGCCTTTGCGAGCACTGCGCCAGAGGCCAGCCCCGTGACGCCCCCAATCACGCCGCTGGCCCCCACGAGGTTGTTCGTCGTGTTCACGAAGCGCTCGCTCACTTGCACGATGGTGCCGCTGTCGCGGTGTTCGAGGGTCACGTGAATGTGGCGGGCCGACCACGATGCCGAGTGGTCAGAGATCGACCGCTCGCCGAGCGCGCCAAAAAACGCATCAAGTCTCGCGAGCGTGCGCTCAAATCCCGCACGGTCCAGCGTTGTACTCAACCACCGACGGCGCACCACTTGCGTCTTGATCCCGAAACGGTCGGGCGTTGTGACGCGCTGCGGGGCAAGTTCCCGCGCGGCCCGCAGTACCAGCGCCCGCTCTATTCCGGCGTCGGCGGCGGCCTCGGTGAGCTCAGCCAGGCTTAGCTCGTCGTCCGACGCGGCCAACTGCAACGTGGCCGCCCGGCCCAGGATCTTCTCCGCTTGGGCACGATCGAACGTTTGCTGGTCGCCCGCGCTCTGCGCTGCATCGTCGGGTGGCTCCATGCGGGGGTGCAACCATAGGCCGCCGATTTCATTTCATCCAGGTGGCTCGTTGTCGGGCGAGTGCCTGCCACCCGGCATCACCTGAAACGACTAAGGTAGG
This sequence comes from Nannocystaceae bacterium, assembly GCA_016763875.1. Lineage (GTDB taxonomy): Bacteria > Myxococcota_A > Polyangia > Nannocystales > Nannocystaceae > JAESSZ01. Next base: position 6,031 of record JAESSZ010000302.1, on the reverse strand, counting down.
CCCCGGGCGGAGCTCCAAAGTGGCTCTTGAAGTCCCGGGTGAAATGCGATGGCGAGGCATAGCCGACCGTGCTCCCGGCTTCGGCTGCACCGAGGCCGTCGCCGAGCATCAGGACACGGGCGCGCTCAAGGCGAAGGTGCTTGAGATACATCATCGGACTCACGCGGACGACCTCGCGGAAGCGGTGGGCGAAGTGGGACGCGCTCATCGCGACGTGGCGCGCGACATCATCGACACTCACGCGCGTGCCTACGTGCTTCTGCAGGTAGCTGCGGGCCCGTCGGATCCGGCCATCGTCGCCGGCGGCAGCTCGCCGTAATGTGGCGCCCGAGCTTCCCCGCAACAGGTGAAAGAGCAGCTCCTGCATGACGATCGGTGCGAGTACCTTGAGCGTTACGGGGTCATGCAGACACTCAACAAGGCGCACCAGGGCGTCGAGAATCGCCGGGTCGAGCTTCGCGACCACCGCGGGGAGGTCACCCGCCGTCGCCTCATCGTCGTCGTCGAAATGAACGCCAGCGTCGGTCAGCGCCAGCAATGCCTCCGCGATTTTCTCGGGTGGGAACTCGAGTGCAACGGAGTAGTACGGGCTCGTTTTACTCGCGCCCTTGATCGTCGCTTGGTAGCGCCGTTCACCGGTGATCAGCAGGTAGTTGCCGGGGTCGTACGTGAACACGCGGTCGCCGAAGTCCACGATTTTTTGACCCGCGAGGATCACCGCCAGCGTCACCATACGTGCTTCCACTCGCTTGGCGAGGACCGGACCCGTGGCGCACGATAGCCACAGTCCTGGGATAGCGGTCACGGTGAGACCGGCGCCCTCAACGCGCGGTAGAACCTGGCGTTGCAGCTGGCGAAGCGTGCGCATCGGAAGGCAGCATGACGAGCGATGCCCGTTTCGTCCACCGTAGGCCCTGTAATGGCATGATCGGGCCGTCCGGTCGCAGGATCGGGCAAGGCGGCGCGGGGGGTAGGTCGAGCCTGGGCGCGGAAAGCAGGATCGAGCTAGTCCGCACCCGTTCTCGCCGTGGCGAAACTGTCAGGCCGTGACGTATCTACGCCGCATGACGAACATCCAACGCGCGCTGGGAAGCGACGGCCCGTCTTTGTACCCCATCGGACTGGGCTGCATGGGCATGAGTGAGTTCTACGGACCCGCCGACGAGGGGGAGTCTGTTCGGGTTATCCACCATGCGCTGGACCACGGGGTGACGCTTATCGACACCGCGGACATGTACGGCGTGGGAGCCAATGAGCGGTTGCTAGGAAAGGCGCTAGCAGGCCGTCGTGACGATGCGTTCTTGTGCACCAAGTTTGCGCTCAAACGTGGCGACGATGGCTCGTTCGCTGGCGTGAGTGGTCGTCCGGAGTATGTGAAGCAAGCCTGCGAGGCCAGTCTGACTCGCCTGGGTGTAGACACCATCGACCTCTACTATCAGCACCGCGTCGATCCACAGGTTCCCATCGAAGACACGGTTGGCGCGATGGCGGAGCTGGTGAGCGCGGGCAAGGTGCGCTTCATTGGACTCTCCGAGGCTGCGCCCGACACGATCCGTCGGGCGCACGCGGTGCATCCGATTACGGCGTTGCAGAGCGAGCTTTCGCTGTGGTCGCGTGAACTAGAGACGACAACGCTCCCGGTGTGTGCCGAACTCGGGATTGCATTCGTCGCGTACAGTCCGTTGGGACGCGGCTTTCTGACGGGGGCGATCAAGAGCGCCGATGTCTTGGCGGCCGACGACTTTCGGCGATCGAGCGAGCGGTTTCAGGGCGACAACCTTGCCGCCAACGTGCGTCTACTGTCGCGACTGGAGGCGTTCGCAGAAAGGAAGGCGTGCACGCCCGCTCAACTCGCGCTCGCCTGGGTGCTCTCGCGTGGCGAGCACGTCCTAACGATCCCTGGTACCCGCAAGGTGACGCGGCTTGACGAGAACCGGCGCGCGGCGGAGGTGAAGTTGAACGCCGACGAGTTGGCCGAGCTGGATACGTTGGCTCCCGCGGGAGCGTTTGCCGGACCGCGGTACCCCAGTTCGCGGCCGTCGCTGGTCAACGGCTAGCGTCGTCGCGGATGACCGCATGCACACCGCGCGGTAGTCTCCGGTGTGCTGTGGATCTTGGAACGCGACACGTACGGCGCAGGATCTCATCCACTTGAGGCGGCGGTGAAGGCCGCGGGCTATCGGCTCCGGTCCTGGGATGATGCGTGGGCTAGGGAAACCCCGCCGAAGTTCGAAGGCGGCGTCCTGTTTCACGGCAGCCTTGGCGTTGCGGCCGAGATCGCCGAGCGCGGACAATGGGCCCCTGGCGCTTTCTGTAACCGTGCGGCTTTCCGTTGCTCGCGGTGGTACCCGGCCGCTGCACGCTGGCTGCTGCACGACGACTGTCTGGCGACAACCGTGCGCGCGCTATCTGCCGATCCGATCCCAGTCGCGGGCGCGCTGGCCGACGCCTCCGGAGCCGTGTTCGTGCGTCCCGACTGCCCGCTCAAGCCGTTCAGCGGCCGAGTCGTCCAGCTCGAGGGGCTAACGCCGGCCAGTCTCGACCACGGGTTTTACTACGACGATCTCGACGAGCCGATCGTCGTGTCGCGGACGCAGGCGCTGGGGGCGGAGTGGCGATTTGTGGTCTGCGAAGGCGTCGTGGTGACTGGATGTCAGTACGAGGCCGACGGCAGACAAGCAGTCGCTGCGTCAGTGCTCCCTGCCGCCCTCGCACTCGCGCAGCAGATCGCACGCGCTTTTACGCCCCCTGACCCAGTGTTTGTTCTCGATCTGGTGCACAGCGACGCGGGACTCAAGTTGCTGGAGATCAATCCGTTCTCGGGCGCGGATCTGTACGCCTGCGACCACGAGAAAATTGTGGCGACGGTGGGCGCGTTTGTGACAGACGGTCGAGGCTGATCCTGCTCGAAGCGTCATCCCTATTGTTCGTACGCACCGATGTCCGCGGCCGCGCCCGTGGGTCGTGGTTGCCCTGCGAGATCACAGTGGGCGTCCCCATCGTAAGCAGCCTCTAGTTCGGCGAGCAGTGCCTCGATATCCGTCCCACCGTCGAATGCGGGTGAGGCCGCGCTAGGCACCAGCGAGTCGTTGATGAACTGTGGGTCGACGTCGAGATGATTACTGGCGTACGCCTGAGTATCCAGCGCTGCAGCGGTGTCGAAATTCTGGCCGCCGATGCGCACCGACATCGAGTCCCAAAACAGATTGCTGCCCACCGTAAGGTTGTCGCAGTTCGGCAACTCGAGGTGGTGGCCGGAGACGTTGCTGATTAGGTTGTTGGTGATTGTGACCGAGTCGGCGCTGCACGAGTTGTTCCAGCTGTAGACGCCCGCCTCGAGGTCGTCCATCGTATTGCTCGTGATGACGATGTTCTGATACTGCTTGTTGTCGACCTGCAGGCCCTGTCTCAGCCCGGTAAACACGTTGCCGAAAATCCAAACGTCCTCAACGCCTTCGATGCGGATTCCCGTCGCGCTGTCACGGAACTCGTTGTTGAGCACCCAGACGCGGCGCGGTCCCTGACCCGTAGACGCGTCGTAGCCGTTGCTACCGATCACCATCGCGTCACCGTTGGAGGTCTCGCTCGACCCATACCCGTACATCAGATTCTCCGAGACGACGACGTCGTGAATCGTCTTGAGGTCCACGCCATTCTCGCGATCTTCATGCATGACATTGCGGCCGATGAACACGTGGTGCGGTGGGTCATCGAAGCAGTTGTGGCAGGCTTGGAACGAGTCGCCGTTGTTGTTGTACATCTCGTTGTCGAGGATCCAGACGTACGAAGAACCCGAGCCAGCTTGGATGCCGTGGGAGTCGGTATCGTTGTTGCGGCGGTTGTCGTAGATCATCGACTGGTAGATGAGGATGTCGTGACCGGAGACATTGAACACGGGATTGAAGTCGATGAATGCGCCCTCGGGGTTGTGCACTTCGATACGTCGAAACACGAGATGGTGGGCATCGCTGGCGACCCGGTGGCTGGTGCCGTGGAAGAAGTCGACTCCCTCGATGATCCCGAACTGCCCCTCGTAGGTGAAGTCGGCGCGGTCGCCCTGGGCGTCGAATCGCACGCTGGTGCCATCTGCTGCTCGCACGATGACGGGGTTGTCTTCGGTCCCGTCGAGCGTGAGCGTCTTGTCGCTGCCGATGATGTACGTCCCGCCAAGAATCGACACGACGTCGCCCGCGTTGTAGGTGGCTGAGTTGCTGCCAGCGAACAGGTCACACAGCGGTGTGTCGGCGCTGCCGCCCGCGTCGCTGCATCCAGGGTCGGTATTGTCGACGTAGATCGTCGGCTCAAGATCGCTCTCGTGAAGGTAGCCGAAACTCGGGGTAGGAATTCCGGCGGGCATCGCCTTGCTGGGATCCTCGCTCCCGGTTTCCCCGGTGTCGCCGCTGTCATCGTCAGGCCCAACCGCGGTCGTCTCCGATCCTGCCTCGTCAGGGTTGCTCCCGGCGCCACTGCTGGCATCGCTGGCGCTGTTTATGGAGCCTCCGCCTGTGGCAGTTTGGCCACCACTGTCGGTGCCGCCAGGTAAATCGGCCGCGGACTCAGAAGCTGACTCGGAGCCACACGCACTCAACGCGGTACAAAAAAGGACTATCGTCGCTCGCGTCATCAGGGGAGCTATCACGCGCGGCGGCTCGAACGGCTCAGCGCATGCTGTATGCTGGCGCACGACTTTTTCTGAGCCGTGCTGGGCCCGCCGCGTGATGAAGCAGGTGGCTGCGTTGTTCTCGATGTCCCTCGCTGTACAGACCCACGGCACACTGCCGTCCATTTGGTGGTGGATGTTCGCCAAGGCGGCGCCCGAGCCGGCCCCGGAGTTCGGCCTCGGATCCACGCCCGACCGCGCATCGGACGCATCCCAGCCGCCCGACGAGTTCATCGAGCGGCTCAAACAACGCCAAGAACATGCACTACGAGAGATGTTCGCTCGCTACAGCCGCGGGGTTGAGCGAGTGCTGCTGCGTGTTCTGGGCCCTGACCCGGACCTCTCCGATGTGGTCCAAGACAGCTTCGAGCAGGCCCTGCGCTCGCTGGACCGATTCACGGGCGACTCCGATGACCTCCGGGCGTGGCTCAATCGCATCGCTATCAACGTTGCCAGCAATCGCCTACGGCATCAGAGAGTTCGACGATGGCTCCGGGGGGCCGTTCCCTACGAAACATCTGAGATCGCCTCCCGGGTCGCAAGCCCTCAGGTCGTGCTCGCGATGCGTCGGTTGTACGAGGTCCTGGACCGACTGCCGCCCGATGAGCGGATCGTCTTTGCCTTGCGACTCATCGACGGCATGCAGCTCACCGAAATTGCCGACCGGACGGGGACGTCGCTGGCGACCGTTAAACGACGGCTGACCAAGGCGCGTCGACGTTTCGACCGATACGCTGGCCGTGATCCCGTGCTGAGTGATTGGCAGACGGGGGACGCATGAAGGACCGCGCCGATCGAGACCCCGACCGTCCAGAGCTTGCGCTGCAGATAGCGGCTGCCCAGGACCGAATGGTCGACAGCCTCAACGCGACGCGAGTGCACCGCGGCGCTCGTCTTGTCGCCAGTGCGACTCGGCGCTCGCATCCAAAAAAGCGTGTCGTTTGGATCGCGGCGGGGGCAGCGGCGATAGCGGCTGTCTTGGTGGTGGCGCTCGGGGCATGGCCGGTGGACCCGGTGGTGCAGGGCCCGGCCACTGCGAGCGTCTCGCAGGCTCGACGGGTTGCCCTGCCCGCGGGCGGCTCGCTGGAGATCGCCGCCGGATCCGTTGTATCGGTCCAATCGCTGGCGGGGGAACCGGTCCGTGTCGTGCTTGAGCAGGGCACACTTGAAGTCGACTCGACCCAGGCCTCTCGGCAGCCCGTGGACGTCCAAGCGGGACCGTTTCGTGTGCACAGCGATGACTCGCGGGCGTCGATCGCTTGGGACCCGATCGCCGAGACCCTCACGCTCGACGTGACGGGCGGCAGACTGGTTGTCGAATCGGCGACGTTGCTCTCGCAACAGACGATTGTCGCGGGCGACTCGGTCACG
>JAESSZ010000301.1 GCA_016763875.1 Nannocystaceae bacterium | reverse complement strand
GACTGCGTGTTTCTTCGTGGCAAAGGCGAGTGGCACGAGGACAACTGCATCGAACAAGGTGCGTTCATCTGCACCGATCCGTAACGAAAAATCCCGCCTCCCGTGCAGCGCACGGTGAGCGGGATTTTCTCGGCTGAGCAACCGCCCAGCGACAAACCATCGGGTCTACAGCTCAGCCTTGAGGGCTTCGGCCTTGTTGGTCTTTTCCCACGTGAACTCCTCGCGCCCGAAGTGACCGTACGCCGCGGTGTTGGCGTAGATCGGCTTGAGCAGATCGAGCTCCGCGATGAGTCGGCCGGGACGTGCGTCGAAGTGCTTGGACACGAGCTCCGAGAGCTTGTCCTCCGACACCTTGCCCGTGCCAAACGACTCGATACGAATGCTTACCGGCTCCGCCACGCCGATGGCGTAGGCGAGCTGCACTTCGCAGCGCGTGCACAAACCGGCTGCGACCAGGTTCTTGGCGATGAAGCGGGCGTAGTACGCCGCGCTGCGGTCGACCTTGCTCGGGTCCTTGCCCGAGAAGGCACCGCCACCGTGTCGGCCCATGCCGCCGTAGGTGTCGACGATGATCTTGCGTCCGGTGAGCCCGGAGTCGCCCATGGGTCCACCGATGACAAAACGGCCGGTGGGATTGACGAAGTACTTGGTCTCAGCGTCGAGCAGCTCCGCGGGGAGCTGGGGCTTGATCACCATCTCCATCACATACTCTTTGAGCTTCTCGTACGAGACCTCTTCGCTGTGCTGCGTGGAGACGACCACTGCGTCGATCCGCTTGGGCGAATCTCCGTCGTACTCGACGGTGACCTGGGACTTGCCATCCGGACGCAGGAAGCTGTTGCTATCCGATCGACGGACGTCCGTGAGCGCCTTGGTCAAGCGGTGCGCGAGCAAGATCGGCATCGGCATGAGCTCCGCCGTCTCCGTGCAGGCGTACCCAAACATCATGCCTTGGTCGCCCGCGCCTTGTTCGTCGGTGTACACGCCCTTGCCATCAACACCGAGCGCGATGTCGGGGCTCTGAGCTTCCAGAGCGACGAGCACACCACAGCTGGCACCATCAAAGCCCATCGCTGAGCTCGTGTAGCCAATCTCGACAACGCAATTGCGAACGATGGTCGGAATGTCGACGTACGCCGAGGTCGTGACCTCGCCAGCGACGTTGACGTATCCGGTCTTGACGAGCGTCTCGCATGCAACCCGGCAGGTCGGGTCGGCAGCGATGAGCGCATCAAGGATCGAATCGCTCACCTTGTCGCAGAGTTTGTCGGGGTGGCCTTCGGTAACGGACTCGCTGGTAAACAGGCTGCGCGGCATCAGGTCTTTCCTTTTCACACGGCGCGGGACTCAAACGGAGGCGCGCCAGCGGGCGGCAACCATAGAATCGGGGGGCAGCAACCCGCAACCGGTCATCGACGTGCCGGCAACTCGGAAACGACGACCTCGATAGGGATCGGAGCTTCCTCACCCGGGCTCTCGCCAGACTCTCCACTGGGATCGGGCTCTGAGCCCCCCTCGGGTGCGAGTTCAACGAACACGAAGACACGATCGTCGGCATCGCCAGGGATAACGGCCGATACCTCTGCGAGACCACCTGCGTCCGCGGCGGCACAGTCCCATTCGTCCTCCGGCAGGCACGACGGAGCCCGGATCGCGAGGCCAACGGCGTTCGCGCGCGTGCGAACGACGACTTCGCGTAGCCCGCTCGAAGGCGGAAGTTGCAGCTCGTAGACACGATCGGGCCGGTGGGCTCCCGTACAACTGTGCGCGTGCGCGTCGGTATGCGGCAACGCGCTGGGGACCTGGACGAGCGTCGTGCCGAAGTCCAGCGGCAGCAACAAGGCCTGGGCGCACGTATCGGCTTCTAACAGAGTGCACACGGCAACCGCGGCGGCGTCCGGGTCACTCGGAACGCGGCACGTCGTGCCCGTGCCGCACCGCCCAAGCGTCGGCGGCTCGCAACGCTCCCCCTCGCCAATCACATTCCGGAACGCAACGTCGAACGCAAAGTCCAACGGATCATCCCCCCCGGCGGGAGTCGGGAGCTGCAGTCCAGGCTCGTCGGCGTCCGCCCCGACCGACACAACCAGACTCGTGCCCGGTGCGAAGTCCAGCAACCACTCGCCGACGCCCTGGGTGCAGGCGAGCGTGCGATGCGCCCAGTCGTTGCTGCAACCGGCCGGCAGTACACCCACACGAGGCGAAAATCCCACGCCGACCGCTTCCACAAACACATCCGCGCGAAACGGAACTTCGACGCGAAAAAACGCATCGGGACCGCCCTCCCCGCACGCACCACCGAGCTCCGACAACCTCCCGCGCAACGTCCCGAAGTGCCGGCCCTCGGTGACACGTGGCGCATCGCGGCAGCGGTCGGTCGCCTCGCCGGGTTGTTGCGGATCCTCGGTGCCTGTATCCGCGGTGCCCCCTTCGGTGCCAGCCGCCCCATCATCCCCGGGCGGGATCTTCATCGGGGGCGAATCCTCTTCGGACTCGCCACAACCGGCGAGCGCCGCCGCACACAAGCCCAGGATCACGACGCGCACGCGCCAAGGCTAACAGGGCGATGCCTCCTCGGGTGATACGCTGCGAACCCATGGAACCGTTTGAGGGCCTCCCGCGTATTGACCTCCGCCGTGACACACGGTCCGAGGCGGCGCATGCGGCCTGGCGCAACCGGTGCCAACGATCTGCGGGCCTCGACGGAGACGCGGACGCCGCGGCAGCTACGGTCATCGCCGCAGTCGCGGCCCGTGGTGATGCGGCCCTCGTGGAGTTCATCGCGCAGTTCGAGGGACGCACGGTCACCGCGGAGACCCTGGAAGTCACCTCCGAACGTCGGGATGCTGCCCTTGCCACCGTGCCCGCCGAGGTCGTGGACGCGCTGTCGCAAGCGGCCGACAACATTCGCCGCTTCCATCTCACGCAGTGCACGGAAACCACCGGCCTGGTGCAGGACGGCATCCGCTTGCACACGCGCCTCGACCCGCTGCGAAGGGTGGCAGTCTACGCGCCGGGCGGAACCGCAGCCTACCCGTCATCCGTGTTGATGACGGCGATCCCCGCCAAAGTCGCAGGCGTAACCGAGGTGATCCTATTGACGCCGCGGGCGACCGGCCCCGTGTTGGTCGCGGCCCATCTCAGCGGTGCCGATCGCATCTTCGAAGTGGGCGGAGCGCAGGCGATAGCCGCGGCGGCGCTCGGAACGGCCACCATCCCGCGCGTCGACAAGATCGTGGGACCGGGCAATGCCTACGTCACCGCCGCGAAGCGCCGGGTGTACGGGTTGTGCGACATCGACGGGATCGCGGGACCCAGCGAGATCCTCGTGGCCGCCGACAGCAGCGCGCAGCCAGAGGTGATCGCCGCCGACATGCTCGCCCAGGCCGAACACGATCGATTGGCCTGCGCGATTGTGGTCACCGACGATTCAACCTTGCCGGACCGGATCGATGCAGCGTTGGCCACCCAACTCGCCGACCTTCCACGACGCGACATCGCGCTTCCCTCTCTGCAGCAACAAGGCGCGGCGGTACTCGTCGACGATCGCGCGGCATTGCTCGACGTCATACAAGAGTACTGCCCTGAACACCTCGAGCTGCTTGTGCAGGACGCCCGCGCCTTGGCGGAGCAAGTCCGGGGCGCGGGGGCGATTTTTGTCGGACCGTGGACCCCAGAAGCGGCGGGGGGACTACACCGTGGG
>JAESSZ010000300.1 GCA_016763875.1 Nannocystaceae bacterium | reverse complement strand
CTCGTGCGCGGTTGCACAACCGCGCACGGCAATGTCGGTGGCAGATCAGTTGGCGTGGCGGTGGAAAATAGCCACCCCCACCGCGTACAGCAGTGCCGCGAGTCCGAGCAGAATCGCCAGCGGAAGCGCAAGCTGGCTAATGGTCAGGTCGCGCCAGATGGCCCCTTCGATAGCGAAGATGGCCCACTTGAACGGGCTGACGCTACTCGCACAGAGCATCCACTGCGGCATCGCGATGAGCGGGATCATGCCGCCGCCGAGCATGGCCATCGGCATCATCAGCGCCCAGCTGCTTCCGGCCACGGCGGCCTCTGTCTTGCCCAACACGGCGAGCACCATCATAAGACCTGTGAAGCACGCAGCGGCGCAGGGCAGGGCGATGAGCAGCAGTCCGACGTTGCCGATCTCGACGCCGAGAGCGATGACACCAACCGACAGCAGGAAGGCGCAGATGCCCAGTCCTGCCAGGAAACACGCCAGTCCTTTGCCGGCCAGCAGTTGGCTACGCCGCATGGGGGCGACCTGCAGTCGCAGCAATGTGCCCGCCGTTCTCTCGCGCACCAGCGATGTGGCGAAGGTGGTCGCCACGCCCATGAGGCCCCAGATCATCGCGGACGGAAACGTGATCTGAAATGGCGACCGAGGTTTGCCCCTCGTGTCGACGCCGACTTCCTTGGTCTCGATTAGTCCCTCGCCGAGCCCCGCGCTCAACCCGCTGTCGGCCTGCATCCCCGTCGTGTCTGCCTGTGCTGAAAACTCCTCGAGTGCGTCGAACAAACCGAGCAACGCCTGCTTTTGCTCAGGCTCAAGACCCCGTGCCGATGCAAGGCTGCCCTTTGCGGTTTCGACCTGCTTCGCCATGACGGTGGGATCGCTAAACTGCGCGCCCAATCCAGAAAAGAGGCTCTGCGAAACAAGCCCGACCAACATGCCACGCTCCGCTGAGCGAGTGGGGTCCACCCCCAGCTCCAGTGTCGCCTCACTCGTGTCATCGCCGCTGCCACCACCCATGAGTTCGAACACGCTGCCGGAAAACTCGGCCCTGATCCGCAGGTACGCGACCCTTTTGCCTTGGCTGACGAGGGACTCAGCGGCCTGCAGACCCGACACGAAGTCGACATCGAGTGACTCGGAGTTGGACAGTCTCTCGACAAATGACTTGGAGTCGCTCGACTGCGCTTGGTCGACGATGACGAGGCTTATCTTGCCTTTGCTTCCACTTTCACCGCCGAAGATCGAGCCAAAAAACAGCGCGAACATCAGCGGGAAGGCAGCCGACCAAAAGAGGGCCATGCGGTCGCGCATCAGCAACTTGAGGTCCTTGATAGCCAGCGTGACGATGATCCCCATCAGTCCCTCAAGTTCCGTCCGGTGAGTTGCAAGAACACGCGTTCCAGATCCGGTTGCTGGAGGTGCATCTCAGTCATGGTGATCGGTAGCTGGCCAAGCTCTGCGATGACATCGAATGGATGTTGCGTCTCTACCGAGAAGGTCGATCCCTCAAGTGGGCCGGGGAGGATCGAGACATCCTCGGGAACTGTCGCCAGCTCGGCGCGCACGCGGGCCAGGCCGCCGTATTCGTCGATGAGATCTTGCACTGCCCCGACGGCCAAGATCTCGCCGTGGTCCATGATAGCCACGCGGTCACACAGGCGCTCGGCCTCCTCCATGTAGTGCGTCGTGTACAACAGGGTGCAGCCCTCGTCCTTGAGCGCTTCGATGCTCTCGAAGATGTGATTTCGCGACTGCGGGTCCACGCCAACCGTGGGCTCGTCGCACAGCAGAACGGTCGGCCGGTGGACGGCGGCGCACGCCAGGTTGAGGCGTCGCTTCATGCCGCCCGAGTAGGTGCCAACGCGGTCCTTCGCCCGATCGGTGAGGCCCGCGAAACGCAGACCCCAGTCCACCCGTTCGGCGAGTTGCTCCCCCCGTAAACCGTAGATTCGCGCGAAAAAGGCGAGGTTCTCCTGCGCGCTGAGTTCGTTGTAGATCGCGAGCTCTTGCGGGGCGATGCCTATCTGGCGGCGCACGCTGGGATCACGAACGTCCCCACCGCCGATCGTCACCCGGCCGGCGTCGGGAGAAAGCGCCCCGACCAGCATGTGGATCGTGGTCGATTTTCCCGCCCCGTTGGGCCCAAGCAGCCCGAAGGTTTCCGCCTTCTTGAGGCTGAGGTCGACGCCTCGCACCGCCTCGACCTCGCCAAACCTCTTTCGTAGTCCGCTCGCCTCGATCAAGTCGCTGTACCGTAGCGCCTGCGTGCTCGCTCGCCAGCAGAGACTGTCATCCTGTGTGTGATGCGAACGCACGCCAGGTCGCTGAAACCCGGCACCGGTTGAACGACACCGAGAAACGGGCCACTCTGCTGGGCGACTGTGGCCCCATTGGGCAGCGACGAAGAAGATCGGACCCCGCACCTGCTGCTCGACGAATCCCGCGATCGGGAGTCTTCGGGCGAGCCTAGCGACCCGCGCCAAATCGGCCGCTTCGAGATCATCGGTCGTGTCGGCAAGGGCGCGATGGGGTTGGTCTTCGAGGCGGTCGACACCTCAACCCGCGCCCGCGTCGCGATCAAGATGATCACGCGGATAAGCCCTGAGGGGGTGTACCGCTTCAAGCGAGAGTTTCGCTCGCTGGCCCGTTTCCAGCACCCCAATGTTGTGTCGCTCTACGAGCTCGCCCAGCAAGACGGGCAGATGTACTACACGATGGAACTCGTACGCGGGGTCGACGTCATGCGTCACCTGTGCGGGTCACCGGTCGCCGAGCGGCCGAAGCGGTACCGGCCGTGCCAAGATTACGATCGGCTGCGGGCGACGCTGCGACAACTTGCGACCGGTGTCGACGCGATTCACCGCGCTGGAATCCTGCACCGAGATATCAAACCGTCGAACGTATTGGTCGCCCACGATGGTCGGGTTGTCCTGCTCGACTTCGGTCTCGTCCGCGAGACGCGGCTCGACATCAACGTCGGTCTTACCGACGAAGGCGCGGTGCTCGGTACACCGCTGTATATGTCTCCGGAGCAGGCGGTTGGTCGCAACATCGACAAGCCCAGCGACTGGTACGGTGTGGGGGCGATCGCGTACCACGCCCTATGTGGCACTGCGCCGTTTCAAGGCACCGGAGTCATGGCACTGCTCGCCGCCAAGCGGGACGAAATGCCGCCGCGGCCGCGCGAGGTTGTCCCAGACATACCCGAAGACCTCGACGCGCTGTGTTGGGACCTGATCCAAACCGAGCAGACGGCGAGACCACAGGCGCCAGAGATCTTGCAACGTCTCGGCGTCGTCAAGACGGATGAAGACGACGATGCGGTTTCCGATTCAGGCGTGCTGATCGGGCGTGACGCCGAACTCGAGGCACTGCACGACGCGTTGCGGGTGGCGCTGGCGGGCAAGGCCGTGTTGGCGCTGGTCGATGGCGTGTCCGGCATGGGAAAGAGCGCGCTGGTCGAACGTTTTCTCGCTGACATCTCGACGATACCCGGCACGGTGGTGCTGTCGGGGAAGTGCTCCGAGCGGGAGTCGATCCCGTACAAGGCGCTCGACTCGGCTATGGACGCGCTGTCGGACTATCTCCACAGTCGGCCCACGAACTCCGAAGCCCGCGCCCTGCTTCCGCGTGACGCCCACGCGGTTGCGCGCCTTTTTCCGGTGCTCTTGTCGGTCCCTGCCGTCGCTCTTGCGCCACAGAAGCGCGGCAGCGAGCGCGCCGACCCAAGTGAGCAGCGTCGCGGTGCGTTTGCGGCGTTGCGCGAGTTGTTGGGACGCTTGTCCGACGACAAACGGCTGGTGATCTACATCGACGATCTGCAGTGGTCCGACTTGGACTCCATGCAGCTGCTGGACGCGGTTGTGCGCCACCCGGACGCGCCGCGCATGCTCGTGATCGGGACGTTCCGCCCTGGCGCCGACGAGGGAGACGGGCCGTTGGCGCGGCTGGTCCGGTCACTTGAGGTCCCCGGTGCCGATGTTCCGATTCGACGGATCCACGTGGGACCGATTGCGACCCAGGCGTCGACCGAACTCGCGCTGCGCATGCTCGGGACGCGCACACGCCGACATCGCAAACTCGCCGTCGAGGTCGCGCAAGAGGCCGAGGGCAGCCCGTTCTTTGTGGGTGAGTTGGTCCGGTACGCACGTCGTCTTGAGGCCGAGACGGAGTCGGGCGGCGATTTGGGGCAGATCGTCAAGCTGGTCAACGTCATCAGGCACCGCATCGAGCGTTTGCCCACCGATGCGCGGCGACTGCTCGATGTGATCGCCGTCGCGGGTGGACGTGTGTCGATGCGGGTGGCGGTACGCGTTGCGATGGGAGACGCCAAAGACCGCGGTGCGGTCGCGCGACTGCGTGCAGAGCACCTCGTGCGAACCCACGGTTTGGGCGAGGACGACTCGATCGAGATCTACCACGATCGAATCCGCGAGACGGCGCTCAAGGGCATTACCGCGGAGGATCTTCCGCTGATCCACCTTGAGATCGGCCGGGCCTTGGGAGGCGATAGTGCCGCCGACGCGGCCGCGCTTTCGCATCACTTTCGGCAAGCCGGCGAGGATCAGCTGGCCACCCAGCACACGATCCGTGCCGCGGAGCAGGCAGCGGCCGCACTCGCATTCGACCGTGCCGCGGAGTTGTATCGCGTCGCGTTAGACTTGGGCGCGCTGCGGGACGAGGATGTCCCGCCGCTCGAAGCACGGTTGGGCGATGCGCTGGCTGACGGCGGCCATCTGCACGAGTCGGCCAAAGCGTATCTGCGTGCGAGTGATGACGGCGCGCGTCGTGAGCACTTCGAATGGACTCGGCGCGCGGCCGAACACCTACTTACCAGCGGTCACACGCAGGAGGGGCGCCGGGTTCTCGACATCGTTCTGCGGTCGGTTGGCCTGTCGGTCCCCAAGTCCAACGCGTGGGCCATCGCGTCGCTGGTGCGTCATCGTACGGCGCTGTCGCTCGGAGGCATTCGAATCCGGCTGCGTCACCTGGCTGATATCGACGAGGCCGAACTTGAGCATGTCGACGCCTGTTGGACTGCTTCGCGGGGCTTGCTGTACACCGACGGGATCGTCGCCGCTGACTTTCATGCGCGTGACCTGCGAGCGGCGTTGAAGGCGGGCGACCCGACTCGCATCGCGCGGTCGGTGGCCTTCGAGGCGCAAACCGTGGCTGCACTCGGAGGCTCACCGAAGCTCGAAAAAGCACAGGGACTGCTCAAGCGCGCGAGCGAGTTGGCGGAGAAAGT
>JAESSZ010000299.1 GCA_016763875.1 Nannocystaceae bacterium | reverse complement strand
CGGCCCTCGGTGACCATCTGGTAAGCGGGCTCGGACCCACCGATGCGATGTCCCCCGCCGGTCTCGCGCCCCTGCTCGACTTTCCGCTACCCCGCGTCGTCGCCAACGTCGCAGGCGACGGTGTGAACACGTTGCCAAAGTATCGCGTCATCGAGTTGAAAGACCGAGGCGTCACGTTGCGCGTGGGCGTCACGGCGGTCGTCGATCCCAAGGCGCCAGGCGCGGAGCAACTGGGAAGCATCAGCGATCCGGTGGCGGCGGCCAACAGCGCGATCAAGGCGATGCGCGCGGAGGGGGTTGCGACGACGATCGTGCTCGCATCGGGCGTACGCTCGTTTGCGGAGCGAATCGCTCACGACACAACTGGGGCCGACATCGTCGTCGTTGGGCTGGCACGTGGCCTCGAGCGTCAGCGCTTGGGCAAGCCCATGACCCGGTCTGGCGACAGCTTCATCATCGAACCGGGCGAACAGTTGCAAACACTGACGCACCTGACGCTGCGGGTCGACACCACCACGACCCAGGTTCCCGGACCAAAGGGATGGACCATCGCACCGTCCGTCGCCCAGCGTCGCGAAGAACTCGGCAGAATCGTCGAACAGATCGCAGAACTCAAAGCAAACCCGAACGCCGAAGCGTCGTTCGTCAAACGCCTTGAGGCCGAGCGCGAGCGCGTACAAAAGTCGATCGACAAGGGGCCCGAAGGCGCCGTGATAGCGACGTTCGAGCAAGCGAAGATCACCTGCAAGTTGCCGGCTGATCAGACCGCAAAAACCGAACTCGTCGAGTACAACGCGTGGGTTGCGGACGGAAACAAGAAGCGGTTCGCGGGCGTGAAGGCGCCACCTGCTCCCAAGGGCACGGCGTCCTACGTCGGTGTCGAGGAGTGTGAGACCTGCCACGAGGAGGCGGTCGAGTTCTGGAAGAACACGCCGCACGGCACCGCGTACAAGACGCTGGTCGATACCAACCAGCAGTTCGACCTGTCATGTGTGAGCTGCCACGTCACAGGTTTCCGCGAGCCGGGCGGCAGCGAAGTCGTCGAGAACGCGGGCCTCATCGATGTGCAATGCGAGGTCTGCCACGGTCCAGGAAGCCTGCACGTCGACGAGCCCGACCGGGACGGAAGTGCGCTCAACATTCGTCTAGACGCCACCCAGGACGACGTGTGCTCAAACTGCCACACGCCCGAGCACTCGGACACGTTCGACTACGACGCGTACCTGCGCGATATCGTCGGCGTGGGGCACGGTAAGGGGCGTCGCGAAAAGCTCGGCAAAGGTCCCACGGGGAGCGAGTTGCGCGCAGCCGGACTGGCGGAAGCTGGCGGCCCGTGCAAGAAGATGTGATCTCCGTGTCTCAACGCGTCTATTTCGTCTCGCTCGGCTGTCCCAAGAACCAGGTCGACACCGAAGTCATGCTCGGTGTGGTCGCGCAGGAAGGGCACGAACTCGTCCAAGACGCGGACGACGCTGACATGCTGGTGGTGAACACCTGTGGTTTCATCGACGCCGCCAAGGAAGAGTCGATCTCGACGATCTTGGAGCTCGCCGAACTCAAGAAGGCGAGTGGCAACAAGAAGCTGGTCGTCACCGGCTGCCTGAGCCAGCGCTACCCCGACGAGCTCTCGGCCGAGATGCCCGAGGTCGATCACTTCTTGGGTTCCGCCGACCAACTGGGTTTGGCCAAGGTGCTGGACGGCACGGCCCCGCGCATGGCCGTCTCGGTGTTGGGCAAGCGATCGTATCTGTACGACCACGCCACGCCGCGTCGACTCAGCGGCGGGCAGCACTCCGCGTACGTCAAAATCGCAGAGGGCTGCGACCGACCGTGCGGCTTCTGCATCATTCCTAAACTCCGTGGGCCGCAACGCAGCCGTCGGGTGTTCTCGGTCGTCGAAGAGGTCCATGCATTGGTCGAGTCCGGTACCCGCGAGATTTGCCTCGTCGCGCAGGACTCAACCAAGTACGGAGACGACCTTGAGCCTGCAGCCTCACTCGAGATGTTGCTCGATGCGCTCGTGAAAATCGACGGACTCGAGTGGATCCGGCTGCACTACGCCTACCCGACCGCCGTGACCGACGGACTCATCGAGCGCATTGCAGACGAGCCCCGCATCGCGACCTACCTCGATGTGCCCATGCAGCACGTCGACACCGAGGTGCTTCGGCGAATGCGACGCGGCTACGGCGAAAAGCAAGTCCGTGACCTCGTCGAGCGTTTGCGCAACGCCTCGTCGCGGATCTGGCTGCGGACCACCATGCTCGTGGGTCACCCGGGCGAGACCGAAGACGCCTATCGGCGACTCTACGACTTCGTGGCGAAGCGCAGATCGACCACCTCGGCGTGTTCCCCTGGTCCCGAGAAGACGGCACTCCGTCCGCGCTGCTCCCGATCCGAGTCAAGGACGACACCGCGGAGGAACGCGCCGCGGAACTGATGGCGCTGCAAGAGTCGATTCGTGCCGAGCGCCACGCCACCTTGGTTGGTCAATCGATACGCGTGCTCGTCGACGGTCCAAGCTCCGAACACGACTACCTGCTGGACGGCCGCCACGAAGGCCAAGCGCCTGAGATCGACGGCAAGGTCGTGCTCACCGACGGCACCGCAGAGCGCGGCGACATGGTCGAGGCGATCATCACGCAAGCGGGCGCGCACGACTTCGTCGCGTCGCTGGATCCAGTAGCGGCCCAAGAAGCGCTCGACGAAGCCGCCGCCGACGCCTGAGGCCAACGCTTAGAACGTCGGGGGCGCGTTCGCCAAGTCGGCCTTCGCTTTTCTGGCCGCGTCGCGCTCAAGTCGCTCGGCGTCGCGCTCTTCTTTACGCTCTTTCTGCTTCTGGACGTCCACCCAGGTCCGAATCCTGACCTTGCGGAAGTGATCCTTCTCCGCGGGCTCCATGCCGTAGCGCTCGCGTAGGTAGTCGGGCAGCTGGGCGTGCGGCGTGGTCTTGCACGTGAACTTGCCCTCGTCCTTTTGCGTCAGCTTGAGCTTCATCGGGTTGTACCCGAGCCACGGACGCCCCTTGGTCTTGCGCCACACCTTCTTCGGCGTGGGGATGCGAGTCGACAACTTGGCGAAGCGCACTTCCTTGGGAAGCTCGCCATGCTCCTTCTCCCACTGTCGGCAAACCCAGGCCGCGTAGTGGCGTCGGTATCCCGCCGTGCGAGCGAGGCGGCGATTGATCTTTCCGCGGCGGTCGTACCAAAGGTACGGATAGGTGCGGCGACCGTAGATGTCGTGCTGCATGTCCCAGACTTCGCCGTCGTTGTCCTCGACAAAAACGCGCACAAAAATGTTGGTGCGGTTGGGGTTGGGCGCGAACATGGCCCAGCTCTGCCGCGTCCCGGTGGCGCGCAGATACTTGTTCATCTGGAAGTGCTTGTTGAAGAACGTGTGCGTGCCCTTGGCCAGGCCCTTGCTCGGCATCGCCCACACCAAAAGGATTGATGCGTGGGCCAGGACGACAACGCTGGCGAGCAGCTTTCCCCAAAGCGGATAAGCCCAACGGCCGCGCTTGTCGTCGTGTTCGACCGCGGTGTGCAGCAGCGACTGGCCAAGCTCCGGCGGCTCGCTCTGCTCGGGAGTCTCCGAGGGGGTCTGTTCGGGCTGGTCCGGGTCGTCGCCTTCGTGGGCG
>JAESSZ010000298.1 GCA_016763875.1 Nannocystaceae bacterium | reverse complement strand
GAGCCGGAGGCGGCCTCGTCTTCGTCTTCGTCTTCGTCCGCGCCTGCAGAGCCGTCCACGGGGAGAGCGGACGACGCTGAGCGACGCCGGAGCGACGTCACGAGCACGGGTACTTCGCTGAGGCGGCGTCCTGAGACGATCGTCACCGTGCTTCGCCGTTTTTCCCGCCTTTGGGGTTTTTTGGCCTTCTCGGTGTTCGTCGTCGTGCTGTTCCGCGACATCGTGCTTCCGTTCGTATTCGCGTTGCTGCTGGCGTACTTGCTCGCGCCCATGGTCAAGCGCATGCAGCCGCGTATCGGCCGTGCGATGAGTGTGATCAGCCTCTACCTGGTCATCATCGGACTGTTCGCCGCGTTCTTTGGTTTCTTGGTGCCCGCAGTGGTTTCCGATCTCGCGAAGTTGCGCCAAGCCGTTCCGGAAGCGGTCGAGACCGTCAACCGCGAGTGGCTGCCAAAGGCCGAGATGTGGGTCGAGGGGACCTTCGGGGACTTCCTCCACGCCGACAGCGCGACGCCGCCCATCGCAGAACCGGGCGAGATTATCCTTGTGCCGCTTGGCGACGGCAGCATGGCCGTCGACCTTTCCGCGGTGCGGCTACGGGTCGAGCAGCAGTCCGACGGCAGTTGGCTGGTCGGCGCGCCTCCCCCTGACAAGACCGCGCCGCCGGGCGGAATCTCGGTGGCTGTACGTGCCCTGTTGGCCGAGCAAACCGGCGAACTGACGAGCTTCATTGGCCCGCTGATCCAAAAGACCATCGCGGGCGTCACATCGTTCCTCACGAGTCTGGTCATCACGTTCATGCTGGCTGCGTTTGAGCTCGTGGACGTCCAGCGCGTGAACCGTTTCATCCGCTCGCTGGTGCCTTACGACTACCGGATGGACTTTGAGGAACTGTGGGCGGGCATGGACAAAGGTCTGTCCGGGGTCATCCGCGGCCAGCTGCTCATCTGCCTGGTCAACGGCGCGCTGACCTTCATCGGGTTGGTCGTCTTCAAGATCAAGTACAGCTTCCTGTTGGGGCTGTTGGCGGGCGCCTTTTCGCTGATCCCGATCTTCGGCACGATCATCTCGTCAATTCCCATCGTGATGATCGCGCTGGTCGCCTCTGAAGAGGGCGTCGCGCTGGGGCCCGCACTCGGTATCTTGGCGTGGATCTCCGGCATTCATCTGCTGGAGGCCAACGTGCTCAACCCGAAGATCATTGGCGACTCGGCGCACATCCACCCCGTGATCGTTATCTTCGCCTTGCTCGGCGGCGAACACGTCTACGGACTGACGGGCGCGTTGCTGGCTGTGCCCGTTGCCAGCATGGTTCAGACCGCCTTCCTGCAGGCGCGACGCCGCTCTCCCGTCTTTAATCGAGAGTCGGAACTACGACCGTGACCCAAACGCCCAAAAAGCCGCCGGGCGGGAAGAACACTATCTTCCTGTTCGACGGTAACAACTTTGTCTATCGGGCCTTTCACGCACTTCCGATGCTGACGGCGCCCGATGGACGTCCCGTCAATGCGGTCCATGGCTTCGTTCGCATGCTCGCCGCCGCGCGCCGCGACTTTGCCCCCGAGCGTTTGGTGGCCGTGTTCGATGCGGGTGGCGATGGCGGACGGCGGGACATGTACCCGGAGTACAAGGCCAATCGCTCGCCGCCGCCGGATGATCTGGCACCGCAGTTTCCGCTCGTGCGGCAAGCGGTCGATGCGATGGGGATCCTGCGGATCGACCAACCCGGGTGGGAAGCGGACGACATCATCGCGTCGTACACACGCGTGGCCCATGCCGAGGGCATCACGGTGGTCATCGTCTCAAGCGACAAGGACCTGATGCAGTTGGTCAGCATGGAGGACGGCGAGGCGCCGATCTTCCTGTACGACACGATGAAGGGGCGGGTGATGGGGCCCGCCGAGGTCGAAGAAAAGTTCGGAGTGCTCCCGCCAAAGTTGGGTGACTTGCTCGCCTTAGCGGGCGACAGCAGCGACAATATCCCTGGCGTTCCCGGCATAGGCCCCAAGACTGCGGCCGGCTTGTTGCGCGAGTATGGGGACCTGGAGGCCGTGCTCGCCGCAGCGCCGTCGGTCAAACAAAAGAAACGACGCGAGCGCTTGATCGAGTTCGCCGACGACGCTCGGCTGTCGCGCAAACTGGTGAAGCTGCACGAAGACGTGCCGCTCCCGATCCCGATGGACAAGACCATCGACAACGGCTTCGAAGAGGAGGCGCTCGTCGCGTTCTTTGAGCCGCTCGGATTTCGACAGATCCTGCAGGAGCTGGGAGTGACCGCGGCGGCCCGGCAACAGCGTCCCTCCTCGGGCGGCACGGGCTCGGAGCCAGACCCTGACTCGCCCGCAGCGATCGAGTTGAGATGCGTCGAGGGGTTCACGCCGAACGACGAGATCGTCGTGGTTGCGGCCGACGATGATGCCGCCCTTCGCACACTGTTGGCGGCGTGTACCCCCGAGGCCCGCGTCGGCTTGTCGCTTGCGACCTCGAGCAGCGATCCCCTGACCGCAGATCTGGTCGGGCTCGCGATATCAGTCGCGGATCCCGATGGCACCACCCACGGACCTTTGTACCTGCCGATCGGACATCGTCAGGTTGAGCTGACAGGGCCGCGCCAATGGAGCGATGCCGGGCTCCGGGAGATGTTGGGGCCGATGTTGGCAGACGGGGCGGTCGCCAAATCGGTGCACGACCACAAGCACGTGGTCTTGGTATTGGAGCGTCTCGGCATCACGTTGGCCGGTGTCACCGTGGATCCGATGCTTGCCTCGTACACGCTCGACCCCGCTCGGGCCTCCCACACGCTGGTGGCGCTGGCCGACGACGTTTTGGGGTTTGCGGCGAAGCTCGAGGACAAGGTGCGCGGCAAAGGCAAGAAAGCCAAGGCGGTCGAGGACCTCGACGTCGAGGTGGCCGCTGCGTGGATAGGGCAGCGCTCGGAGGTCACGCTCGCGTTGGGCAAGGCATTGCGCGAGCAAGTCAGTGGCGCAGGCGAGGCGGCCACGCGATTGCTCGACGAGATCGAAATGCCGGTGGCGAGGATCCTGGCCGACCTCGAGCGACGTGGGATCATGGTCGACGGCGATGTCCTGCGGGCGCAGGGGGCCGAGCTCGGTCAACAGATCAGCGCCATCGAGGACACGGTCGAAGCCGAGGTTGGCTATCGCGTCAACCTTGGGTCACCGCTGCAGCTGCAGAAGTTGTTGTACGAAGACCGTGGGCTGGCGCCGTCGCGCAAGACCAAGACCGGCTACAGCACCGACGCTAAGGCGCTTGAGGACCTGGCGATGCAGGATCCGATAGTCCAGCACATCCTGGACTACAGGACGCTCACCAAGCTCAAGGGGACCTACCTCGATACGTTGCCGGAGATCCTCGGCGAGGACGGGCGACTGCACGCGCACTTTGCTCAGGCGGTTGCCGCCACGGGCCGGATCTCCAGCAACGATCCGAACATCCAAAACATCCCGGTTCGAACCACCGAGGGCCGCCGGATCCGCGAGGCCTTTGTCGCGCCCGAAGGCCGCTGTTTGGTTGCGCTGGACTACTCCCAGATCGAGCTGCGCGTGCTGGCCCACCTCTCGGGTGATCCGTCCCTTCGCAGTGCGTTCGACGATGGGGTCGATGTGCACCGTCGCACGGCCGCTGAGATCTTCAGCATCGAGGCCGACGAGGTGACCTCGGAGCAACGGCGCATCGCCAAGGCCGTCAACTTTGGCGTGGTCTACGGCCAGACGGCGTTCGGTCTCAAGCAGGTGCTCCGGATCCCCCAGGCCAAGGCCAACCTGTACATCAAGCGCTACTACGAGCGGATCCCCGGCGTGAAGCGCTACATGGAGGACCTCATCGCCGAGGCACGTCGACGCGATTTTCCGAGACGATCTTGGGTCGGCGACGGCGGATCCCTGAGCTGGCTCGCAAGGGAGCGGCGCGTGGGCACGGTGAGCGCATCGCTCGCAACACACCGATTCAAGGGAGCGCGGCAGACATCCTCAAGCTTGCGATGATCGAGGTCGACACCGCGATGAAGGATGTGACCTGGGCGCAGATGTTGCTCACCGTGCACGACGAGCTGATCTTTGAGTGCGACGTCTCCCGCGTGGATGACCTGGTCGCACTGGCACGTCCCCGCATGGAAAACGCGGTGACGCTGGATGTCCCGCTGCGCGTCGATGTTGGGCACGGCCGAACCTGGGCTGACTGCAAGGCATGAAGGGCACCACCGAGTTGGGGCTGGCGGAGGCTCGCGGCGATCCG
>JAESSZ010000297.1 GCA_016763875.1 Nannocystaceae bacterium | reverse complement strand
GGCCGCTGCTCGCCGAGGCCAAACTGGTGCTGGCTTCCACGCTCGACAACGAGCCGGTGGCCGCCGAGGCGGCCGTTCGTGAATCGATCGAGATTGCGGCGGACATTGGCGCGGATGCGCTTGAGCGCGCGGGGTTGCGCCGGTTGCTGTTTGAGGTCGGGATTCGCCGTGGTCGTCTCCAGGAAGCGGGGGGGATCGCGTTCGCGGCCCGGGTTGCTTGGCTTCGCGCTGGTCTCGAGCCTGAGCGGGACGCGAGCCTGCAAGCGGACCTTGGTTTACTCGCGGCGGCGCGTGGCGATACCGATGAGGCGCGCGTTTGCTTCGAGCGCTCGCTCAAGGCGCTGGAGGCCGAAGATGCCTCCATGGCGCGGCGCTTGGTCGTCGTCGCGGGATACGCCGCCGCTCTGATGCAGCAAGGGGCGTGGGACGATGCCAACGTTGCGTTCCTACGGGTGCGGCGGCTCGGTATCGAGACCTACGGTCCGCGGCATCCCTTTGTCGCGGACACCGAACTCAACCTGGGGCAGATCGCCGGTCAGCTCGGTGACGCGACAACCGCCAACGGACACTTCGAAGCCGCGCTGGAGATCTTGGAGTCCGCCGCCGACCAGCACGGCGAGCGCCTGGCGCTGGCGTATGCGGCGTACGCTGCGATTGCGCTTGTGGAGGGGCGCACGGCGGCCGCGCGGGTACGTGCTCGTCGCGCGCTCGCGTTGTTGGTGGGCATCGATGACGCCGCACCGCTGTCTGCGTCTGTCTATGACGTGCTGGGCACCGCGGCCTCGTTCGAGGGACGGTACGGGCTGGCCGTCCAAGAACACCGACGCGCGTTGCAACGGGCGAGGACAGGCTTTGGCGCAGCCTCGCCCAACGAGGCGATCGCACGCGCGCATCTTGCCGATTCGTTGGCGTTGCGCGGGCAGTGGCGCGAGGCTCGACGTGAACTCGACATCGCCACGCCGACGGTGGTGAAAGTGTTCGGCACCGAGGGTCCGCACTACGCCGAGGTCCTGGTGACCGAAGCTATCCTCCTGGGACTCGAGGGGGGGCAGCCAGACGCGGCGCGTGAGACCGCCGAGCGTGCCCTGACGCTGCTTCCCGCGGGCCAAGCGGTCATGGTGGCGCGTGCGCACTTCGTTCTCGCTCAGGCCATGCTCGCAGCGGACGACCGTCCGGGCGCTGAGCGCGAGTCGGCGCTGGCGCTAAGGAGCCTGACCGATTTGAACCTCCTGGAGCTCGCCAATGAGATCGAGGCATGGCGCGACGCCAGCCGCCTTGGAGTTTGAGGCGGATCGCGGCTAGCGTAGCGGTTGGATGGCTTGGCGACGCCCGACGGGATTTGAGATCGTGATGGTGCTCGCTGTCCTCGTGGGGCTGGCGGGCGCGACTGTGGTCTTGCTGCGCGACTCTCCGCGCACCCCCCCGGCCGTCGGCGTTGTGTCGTCATCTTCCCCGGTGACCGCGCGGGGGGAACTCGCCGCGACCGAGATGACGACCATCGAGATCTTCGAACGCGCGTCACCTGCGGTCGTGTACATCACGACGTTGGAACGCCGTCGGTCCGGGCGGCTGTCGTTCAACGTGCACGACATTCCCAAGGGCACCGGCTCGGGCTTCGTGTGGGATGACCGTGGCCACGTCGTGACGAACTTTCACGTGGTGGCAGAGGGCAATGCATTTCGCGTCACGCTGGCGGACCAGTCGTCTTTTGAAGCCACGCTGATTGGCGCTGAGCCGAGCAAGGATCTTGCGGTGCTGCGGGTCAAGGGGGCGGGCCTGCCTCCGCTTCCCATCGGGACGAGCGCCGATCTTCGGGTGGGGCAGAGCGTGTACGCGATAGGCAATCCGTTTGGGCTCGACCATACGCTCACCACGGGGGTCGTGAGTGCGCTGGGACGCGAGATCAAGGCGGCCAACGGACGGACGATCGGCGATGTGGTCCAGACCGACGCGGCGATCAATCCCGGCAACTCGGGCGGTCCGCTCCTGGACAGCGCCGGGCGCCTCATCGGGGTTAACACCGCCATTTACTCACCGTCGGGCGGGAGTTCCGGGATCGGATTCGCCGTGCCGGTGGACACGGTGCGACGTGTGGTGCCGCAGCTCATCGAGTTCGGGCGCGTGATTCGGCCGGGGCTTGGCGTCAGTCTGGTGGCCGACGCGACGCAGCGGCGCCTGGGTCTCGCCGGGCCTATGATCGCCAGCGTGCAACCCGGGAGCCCAGCTGCGCACGCGGGCTTGCGTGGACTGTCCGAGGGCCGTCTCGGGAGGATCGTGATGGGAGACGTGGTGACCCACGTTGACGGCAAACGTACTCCCACTGCCGATGCGCTGCTCGGCGTGCTTGAGGACAGCGAGGTCGGGGAGGCCGTTGAGGTCACCGTGCGTCGCGGCGGAAGCCAGCGCACGGTCACCGTGGTGCTGACGCAGCTGCAGTAGACCGCGGGGCCTACGGCGTGCTCAGCCGCGTGTCTTCGATGAGGCCGCCCGTGAGCCCGAAGACCTGAAGGCGGGGAGGCTGGCCAGTCTCAAAGGTCCACAGCGTGTAGTGCTGCTGTCCGGAGAATGCCCTAACGCGGTCGGCGTAAGCTGCGGGGGCGTCCTGGGCGTAGTACGGCGCGCCGCTGCCGCCGCTGATGATCGAATGGACCGAACCGCTCGCGCCAGGAACGGTCTCCGGTCCGATGAGCGAGCGGGAGTAGTTGTGTTCGTCTCCCGAGACGTAGGCGAGCACACGGTGCTCTGCCAACAACGTCCAGAAGCGTTCACGCATCGCGTTGACCTCAGCTATTTTGCCATGCCACCACATCCCGTCTCTGGCGTGACCCCCGGCCGGGAATGCGGGCTCGTGACCCATGACCACGATGTGCTGAACGCCGCGCTGGCGTGCTTCGGTGAGGTCGTTCGCCAGCCATCTCAGCTGCCCTTCCATCAACATCCCTTCGCGGTTTCCTTTGCCGTCGTGCCGCGCGTGGCCTGGCTGGCGGGTGTACCAATAGTTGGTGTTGAGCATGACGAAGTGCACGCCCTTGATGTCGACCGCGTAGACCGACTCGCTGTAGGTCGGCGCACCCGGTCGTTCGGGCGACGGTGCGCCTTTGGGGTTGACCATGAGCGCCGCAAAATGTGCTTCGGCGGACCTCTCACCAGGCTTGTCGAGCACCACGCCATCGCTCCATACATCCACGAGGGCCTCGTGGTTGCCCATTCCGGTGTACACGGGCAGTTGGCCGTGCACGCCCTCAGCAGCGGAGAGCCACGAGCGGAGTTGCGAGTCGTAGTCGTCGGCGTGGGCAAAGTAGCCGTCGATGAGGTCGCCAGGGAAGAAGATCGCTTCGGCGTTATTGCGTAGCGCACCGACGAACAGGGTCGAGAGCACGATCGCGTTGACGCCGTTGTACGAGCGCATGCCGGGGCCGACCCCAGATCGCGAATCGCTCATTATCGCAATGGTCAGCGGACCTGGCGTGGTGGTGGTCAGCGTGCGCGGCGAGGCGAGCGCGGTCTCGTGTCCGTCGGAGATCACCACGCGGTAGGGGTAGCGTGTGTTCGCCTTCAGGCCCGAGACCGTGACCTCGTGCCGCCGAGAAGGTTGTGCCGAAGATGCCACCGCCGACTCGCCAACGCCGACGACCGCCGTCACCGGTGCACTCGTTTCGAAACTCACGATCGCCGAGGTCTCGGTCACCTGATGGACCAACGGTCCCAGGACAACTGTCGGTTGCGGCACGAGCCTGTTGCCGTCCACCCGGAAGGCGATGCGGCCGTTGGTGAGCACGGTCGAGCCGACATTGGGGTAGGGCAGCTCGACCTGCCAGGCCAACTCACCGAAGCCACGGGCCAACGCACCGTCGACGTCCCTCGCCGGGTCCAGGATACGGTCGATGCCCATGCGAAGCTCGTGCTTGGTGCCGCGACGCGCGCGCTTTTCGGTGGCGTAGCTGCGATACCTGGGCGGCGCGAGCGGGTCGCCGGCCAGTCGCACCCCCGCGTAGACGATCGCCGCTCCAGTGGACGCGTGCGTGACGAAGCGGACCACCAACTCGCGTCCTTCGAGCGTCGACCACGGTGCGGTCGCGAACAGCCCCTCAACCGTGTCTACGATGTAGGGGGTCTTGTGGGCCGGGACGTTTGGTTTGGGGTACCAGCCGCCCTTGATTCGGTGGGCGCCAGCGACGTCGTCGCCCAGGGAGGGCCCCGGTGAGGGCGATGAACCAGAGAGTCCGGCATCGGTGGCCAGGGCGAGGACCGTGGCGCGGAGTTGTCGCAGGTTGGGCTCTCCAGCGATGCGTAGCGCTGGGGGCTCGTCGTTCTTTTCGAGCAAATCCCCCTCGCTGCTGAGGGGGGTGGGGACCGTGTTTTTGGCCGCGGGTGGGATCGAGTCGGCCGGCTTTGCGTGGCAACTCATGGCCGCAAGCAGCAAGATGGCGAGCGGCAGGGAACGGCGCACCGCGAGAGACTAACCAATGCGCTGCCGCCGCGCAGAGGAGTTAAAGCCGCAATTTCGCGTGGATACGGGCGCGGACCGTTGCGCCCGCCCACAGAGACGTGCTAGCTACTGACCAAGTTAGTTACTGACGCGTCAGTAACTAACTACCCCGAGTCACTCCGATGCGCCCGCGGCAATTCACTGACGAAGAGATGATTCGTGAAGCGCGACGCTGCTTTCTCGAGCATGGGCCCGGCGTTGCGATGTCGGTCATCGCCGAGCAACTCAGCGTCTCGCCTGCGGCGCTGTTTCGGCGCGTGGGGAGCAAGCGTGAGCTCCTGATTCGGGCGTTGTCCCCCTCGTCGTTGCCGCCCTTCATCGAGACGCTGCGTCGTGGGCCGGACGCCCGTCCGGTCTCCGAGCAGATTGAAGCTATCGCCCTGGAGATCGACGGATTTTTCGAGGGCTTGCTGCCCGTAGTCTCGGTGATGCGAGTGGCGGGCATCGATCCGCACGAGCTGTTCGAGAAGTTCGAGGAGCCGCCGCCCGCGCTCTCGGTTCGTGCTCTCGCCGCGTGGTTTGCGACCTTGGCCGACCAAGGACGGGTGCGGATCGACAAGCCATTCGCCGCTGCGATGGCATTCATCGGAGGCCTACAGGGGCGCCACTTCTTGCGTCACGCGTGTGGCGCGGCACTGCCACCCGCGGAGCCCGACGCCGCGATGGCGTTTGCTCGCATATTTTCTCGGGGCATCATTGTCTCGCGAGCGGACCAAACACCGGAGTCGAGCCCGTGAAACGTATTGTTCTCAACGTTATCTTGCCGATCCTACTTGTCGCCGGGGCTGCGCTAGGGGCAGTTCGGCTGGTCAAAACCGCCGAAACCACCGCGCGGGATCCACAGCCCAGAGTGGACCCGCTCGTCGTGGTTCAAAAGGTCGCCGCCTACGATGGGCCCGCACAGATCCACGGCAACGGGATCGTGGAACCTGCGCGTGAGGCGACCCTGTCCTCGGAGCTGAACGGGCGTGTGACGTATATGGCGCCGTCGGTCGTGGAAGGTGGTCGTGTGGTGCAGGGGGAGGCACTGGTTCGCATCGACGGT
>JAESSZ010000296.1 GCA_016763875.1 Nannocystaceae bacterium | reverse complement strand
TTTTCCGCCGCAGTGGCCGAGATGGGGATGTTGCTGCGCCAAAGCAAGTGGCGGCACCAAGCCAGCTGGGACCAGGTCTACTCGCTCGCTCGCGGTGCACAAAGCCATGACACGCACGGGCGCCGCGCCGAGTTCCTCGACCTCGTGGTCCAGGCCGCGGCGTTGTCGGGAGTCACGGTGGACGCCCGCGGCAAGGCGATGAAAGTCGCGCAGTAGCGGACCCCGGTGGACCCGGTCGCCTCACACGTCTTCGAAGACGGCGCGGACGACCCGCAACGCAAGCTCGCAATCTTTAGCGCTCCGGCCGTCGAGGTAGCTGGCCAACTCCGCGGCCAGCGGGCGGTTGGGGCGTTCTGCGCCCGCGAAGATCGCCGACAGGTTGATCTCAAGCCCTCGCGCGAGCTTGGAGAGTGTCGTCAACGACGGCGAAAATCGGGCGGACTCGATTCGGCGAATGGCGTCGCTCGACAACTCGCACCGCTCTGCGAGCGCTTCCTGCGACAGGCCGCCCGCACGGCGCAGGACACGAAGGTGCCGCCCAAATCGTTGCGCCGACACTCCATATGATCGCCCTCGCGCCGTGCGTGCAGTGTCGTCGTTTGCTCGGCAGAGCGACACGGACGATATGCACGGTGCGTAGCGGAACATCCTCCCTGACCATGACGGTGGCGTCTCGTTACTGTGCCCACCAATGCTACGCCGGTTCAGAACGGGACGATTTGTGCTCGTAGTCGACGACGCGCCGTCGGTGGTCCAGGTGGTATCCGCGGCGCTCTCGGCCCACTGCGACCTGGACATTCGCCCATTTATCTCAAGTGCTGGCGCGCTGCGGTACTGCAGGACGCGTGAACCCGATGTGGCTGTACTCGATGTCTGCATGCCGGATCTCGATGGTGTCACACTCGCCCGTGCGCTACGAGTCCACTACCCGCAACTCCCGATTGTGTTCATGACTGGATCTCCGGCTGATGTCGCGGCCGCGGAATCCGAGGTCCGATTCCATCCTCCCGTTCGAGTGCTGACCAAGCCCGCCCGCGTGGCGACCTTGGTCGCAGCGGTTCGCGCGGCGTTGGGCGTGCACGAGCCGTTGTGATCGATTCGGTGGTGGGTGAAAACGTGTGACGCGGCGCTACATCGCTTCGCAGCAGTAGGCACTGGCCCGATCGGCGGCCGCACACTAGCGAGACCGCGGGAGGCTCAAGACGAACCGGACTCCGGGGTCGGACGACTCAACCGTCAGCTCGCCCGAGAGCTGTTGGGCAAGTCGTTTCGAGAGTGCCAACCCAAGTCCCACGCCGGGCTTGGTTCCGCTGTCGTCGACGCGGGCCTTCGTAAACGGCGCGAAGATCGTCTTGCGTTCCTCTGGGGCAATGCCCGGGCCGTAGTCCCGAATGCACACCGCGATACGCGTGCCGCACTCTCGCGCGGTTAGCTCGACGCGAGGAGACGCTTCGCAAGCGCCATACTTCGCGGCGTTGTCCACGAGGTTGAACAGGATCTGCTCGACGGCAACGGGGTCGACGCGCACCGACGCGTCGGCCAGTGCTCCCATCGCGATGTGAAGCTCGAGATCGGCGGACGCGGCCCGCTCGGTCAATCGGTCGCGCATGCGTGAGAGCAACGCGTCAATCGTGAGCGTCTCGGGGGTAAGGGGGGCGCGGTTGGACTCGATGCGCGCGTAGGCGAGGACGTTCTCGACCAGCTCGCCGAGACGGTCGGCCTCGCGGCGTAGCGTCGCGAGGTAGTGGCCGCGTTTTGCCTCGTCGACCATGCCTTCCTGCAGCATCTCGGTGTACATCCGGAACGTCGTGATCGGCGTGCGTAGCTCGTGGGTTACCGTCGAGACGAACACCGCGCGACGTTCCGCCAGCGCAAGCGACCAGCGCAGGACCGCGAACACGGCGATGATCGCAGCCAGAACGCCGATCCATCCCAGGGCCAGGGAAGGCAGCAAGGAGGCGCTGCGTTCGAGCAGTCCATCGGGCGCACCGGGCACAAGTCGAATGGGAAGGGTCGCCAACAGATTCTCAAGGTCGGTCGTTAGCGCCTGCTCGTCCACCGCCACCAATTTGGCGCGCGGTAGTTGGGCTCGGACCTCACCGAGCAGCTGCTCGTGCAGGACCGGCCAGTTTAGCCACACCCCATGAATCGCCTCTCCGTTGTCGGTACGGACGCGGCGCAGCAGCAGGAGTTCGTCTTCGATCCATACGGGACGGACCGCGCCCGCCGGGCGTGGTGGAGGGGCGGGGGTTGAGCTCTGGGTTCCACGCAGGTTCAGCGTGTTGGACAGCGATTCGCCGTAGCCTGCGAAGTTGCGGTTAACGGCATCGAGGCGGCGCACGAGTTCGTTGTCGTTGAACGCGCGTTGGTCGGCGAGTGAGTACGAGCCCTTGGTCGTCAGGGGGGCCGCGACCCGGCCGTTCGTTGCGCGCTGAACGGGGTTGTCGAGTCTAGCAATCCCGTCGTCCTCGGCGGGCTCCGGCAAACGCGGGGCCAACGGCCTGGCCGACACCAGCGCCGATAGTCGGCCATGGTCGCTTCCCGGCGAGTCACCGACGATACGCACGCCCGTGTCGCCGCTGACCACAAAACGTGCGTGCACATGCGGGCCCGGGTCCGGCAGTGCTTGCTCGGTCCTCGGATCGCCCAGCAGCGGCATGGCGGCGATTTCCTGCATGAGCAGCGCCGTCGTCTGGCTGTCGAGGCGCCACAAGGCAAGTCGTACCCGC
Organism: Nannocystaceae bacterium; assembly: GCA_016763875.1. Taxonomy (GTDB): domain Bacteria; phylum Myxococcota_A; class Polyangia; order Nannocystales; family Nannocystaceae; genus JAESSZ01. Next base: position 1,794 of record JAESSZ010000296.1, on the reverse strand, counting down.
TCGTGATGTGCACCTTGGCGGTCGGCCTCACTGCGTTGCCGATCCTGTGCGACGAGCTTGCCCGTCACCAGTGCCATCACACAGACCACAACGATGAGTGCGCCCGTGAACACTAGCCATGGTGTCCGCGTCGTCATTCGCGCTCACCCAACATGTAGCCGCGTCCGCGGACCGTGACGATCACGCGCGCCGTCTCGGTGTCCTTCAGCTTTTCACGCAGTCGGGCGACGTGCATGTCGACGGTGCGCGTATTGCTTGCGCTTCCCGGGTCGACCGACCACACCTCGCGCAGCAACTCGTCGCGGGACACCGTTCGGCCGCGATGGCGGCACAGGTATGCGAGCAACGCGGCTTCCCGCTCCGAGAGTTCCTCGCGCTCTTCGTTGTCGAACACGACTTCACGGCGCAGAAGATCGATGGTGCCTCCCTGGAACGCCAGGGAAACGTGGGAATCGACCTCGATCTTCGATGTTCGGCGGAGGACCGCGGTCACCCGCGCCAACAGTTCTCGCACCGAGAACGGCTTGACGACGTAGTCGTCGGCACCCAGCCGCAGACCCGTCACCCGGTCCGACTCGCGTCCGCGAGCGGTGAGTATAATGACCGGAAGCTCGGGCTTGAGCCGACGGATTTCTTTGAGGACCGACAGCCCATCGCCGCCCGGTAACATGAGATCGAGAAGCACCAGCGAGCACGCACCGCGCAGCGCGGACTCGGCACCGCTCGGTGCGTCTGCCGCCTGAAGGACCCGATAACCCGCGAATCCGAGGGCGTCGACCAAACCGGTTCGGATTGCCGGGTCGTCTTCGACCACGAGCACGGTTTGGGTCGCGGGGGTGCTCGTCATCATGCGTCCGTGCCGATGGTAAACCCTGCGGCCCGGGCTTGCTCGACGATTGAACTCACTATCGCAGTGTCGAGTCGCTGTTGGCCGGCACCGTCCCGACGCTCGCGTTCGGTGGCGATGAATGTGGACCGCGCCTTTGCGAGTTCGGTCAGACTGCGCTTGAGCGCGGCGCGTTCGACCCGCTTGTCGGTGAGCCACGACTCTAGTTCTGCTCGGGACTTCCCGCGCAGCGCGGTGGGCAGGGCGTCCGCCGCCAGAGTCTCGAGCTCGAAATCCGGGTCCGCCGTCGCGTCGAGAAGATCCCAGGTTGGGTTGATGAAGTTACGTGAGCCCTTCGTCAGCGCGCGTTGCACGGAAGCGCTGCGACCGTACCCTTCGGCGTTGCTGTCTTGGCGCACCTGGTTGTCGAACCCACTGGACCCATCGCTTCCGTAAGGCACTGCCGTCTTGTTGATCGCCAGACCGAGGCGAGCGATCGCGTCGTCCTGCGGGGCAGGGATGTAGTGTGCGACCGCGTCGTGGTCGATCTGCATGAATCGTCCGCCGGACAGCTGCGCCGCGGCGCTCCAGTGGTCATCGGCGCCGTTGCACAGCACGGTGTTCACCACCACGCCTTTGGCACGTGCACGTTCGATTGCGTGCTTCCAATCAACGGGTCCTTGGTCGAAGCTCTCGTTGCCTGCGATGTACATGACCTTGAGCGTTCCGGGCCCGTCGTTCCAGGTCAGTTCGTCCAGTGAACGGGCGATGACCTGTCCTGCGTATTCATTGCCGCCGAGGGTGTCCAGAGCGAACAACGCTTCCGATACGCGGTCGAGCTCAACGGTGAAGCCCGAGACCTGGCGAATGAACCCGTCTTGGCTCTCGAGGGTGTCGTTGCCGTATTCGTACAGCGCGATCTCGAGGCGTGGTGCGGCACCGTGGTACATCGCGGAGTCCAGCGCGTT
>JAESSZ010000023.1 GCA_016763875.1 Nannocystaceae bacterium | reverse complement strand
CGGACGCCACGGCTGCCGCCTCATCGAGTGCGCTGGCCGTAACCTCCGAAGGCGAAGCCGTCGGCACCCTGCTCGGCATTGAGATGAAGGTGAAGCACTTCACCCTCACCAATGGCCTACGGGTGTACGTGCACGAAGATCATTCCACGCCGATGCTCTCGTTTCACATGGCGTTCAACGTGGGCTCGCGCGATGAAGAAACCGGTCGCTCTGGTTTCGCCCACTTCTTCGAACACATGATGTTCAAGGGCAGCGAGAACGTGCCCGAAGGCGGGCACTTCAAGTACGTGCTCGGCACGGGTGGGCAGCTCAACGCGTTCACCACCACCGACAGCACGCAGTACTTCGACATCGTGCCTGCCTCGTACCTGGAGCGCGTGCTCTTCCTCGAGGCCGATCGGCTCAAGTCTCTCGCGGTGACTCCGGCGAACTTCGAAAACCAACGTCAAGCGGTGCTCGAAGAAATGGCGTTGCGCGTCGACAACGTCCCGTACGCCCGCGCGCTTCGAGAGTTCTTTGCAGAGATCTGGACTGGCACGGGCTACGGCCACATGACGATCGGTAGCAAGTCCGATCTCAACGCCGCGACCACAGACGACGTGAAGGCGTTTTTTGACCGTCACTACGTCCCAAACAATGGGGTTATCGCAATCGTTGGCGACGTGGACTACGAGGACGTCAAGGCCAAGGTCGACCAGTACTTCGGCGACATTCCGCGGGGTCCGACCCCCAAGACGCGATCTAAAGTCGACCACTCGCAGGGCGAGCCACTCGAGCGGCGAGTGACCGACAACCTTGCGCAACAGCCCCTGTACCTCGTTGGCTGGAAGACCACGCCTCGTGATCACGCCGATCGTCACGCGATCGACATCCTCATGAACGTGCTGCTCCGAGGCGAATCGTCGCGGATCACCAAGACCCTCAAGGACGACAAGCGCCTCGTGGTCGCCTCGGTCGCATTGCCAGCCGACGCGGCCGGTGGTGAGGCAGCGGGCGCGGCAGTCGGCGCTTTCGTGCCTGCGCCGGGCAAGACGATTGCGGACATCAAGCCGGTCATCATGGCCGAGGTCAACGCGGTCAAGTCGCGCGGCATCACCAGCAAGGAACTTCAAAAGGCCATCAACCAGCTGACGGTCGATACGGTATCCGGCCTGGCGACCAATGCTGGCCGCGCCCAACGCATCGCAGAGGGGGTCCTATTCCACGATGACCCCACGTTCGTCTTTACGGACCTGGACGCGTACCGGAAGGTGACAACCGCCGACATCAAGCGCGTCGCGAACTCCTATCTCACGGAACACTGGCTGGTCCTCGAGATCGTGCCACCCAAGAAGTGATGCCGACCATGAAGCCGAACCGCGCTCCACTTCTTCGCTGTGTCGTTTCCTACATCGCCGCGGCCAGCGTGCTGTGCACACTCGGGTGTCAGCCAAGTGGCAAGACCACGCCGCCCGACCCCAAGCCGCTGCCGGTCAACACCGATCTTCCAAAGGTAAACCCCGAGACTGCGCGGGCCTACCCCGAACCGCCTGGTCCCTCCGAGACTCGACCCGTCAACTTCCCAAAAATCGCCAGCTTCGAGGCGTCCAACGGGATCCTCGTATTTGTCGTGGAGAACCACGAGGTGCCCACGGTCTCGACCCAGCTCGTGCTGCGGGCGGGAACGATGGACGACGAGTACCTCGCGGCGTTTACAGCGGGCATGTTGGGTGAGGGCACCTCAGCGCGCAGCAAGGCGAAGATCGACGAAGCGATCGAGTTCGTTGGCGGCACGCTCGGTGCGATCCCAAGCCAACACACGACAACCGTCTTCACGCACTCGCTGCACCGCGACCTGAAGCTGGCCCTGGTGCTCATGGCCGACGAGGTCATGAAGGCGACGTTCCCCGCCGAGTCTCTCGAGAAGCTCAAGCAGGCCGCCCGAGCCAGTCTGAGGATGTCGACGGCACAACCCGATGTGCTTGCCGACCGGCTCTTCAATCGGGTGGCGTATCCAGAGGGACACCCCTACGGTCGCGCGCTGCCCAGCGAAGCACGGATCAACGAGATCACAATCGCTGACGTCAAGAAGTTCTATTCGACCTTCTACCGGCCGAACAACGCGTTCTTGATCTTTTCGGGCGATGTGACGGCGGCCGAAGCCAAACCCATCGTCGAACGTACGTTCGCCCGCTGGGCAAAGGTCGACGAGTCAAAACTCCCGATCAACCCGCTCAACCAGTTCAAGCGGTACACGGTCCCCAACAAGCTTGTCGTCCACGTGGTGGACCGCCCAGGCTCTGAGCAGGTGGAGATCCGCATGGGCACGGTCGCCATCGCTCGCAACCACGAGGACTGGGTAGCGCTGCAGGTCGCCAACAACATCCTGGGCGATGACGCTGGCGGCCGACTGTTTCAAGATATTCGTGAGGAGCGGAGTCTTACCTACGGGATCTACTCGCAGATATCCCTGGGGCAGGCGCCAGGGACATTCCAGGTCACGACCAATACCAAGGTCGCGACGCTGGGCCCTATGCTTGGCGCCATCTTCGGTCACCTTGAGCGACTGCGGACCGAGGCACCTTCGGAGACCGAGTTCAACGACACCGTGCAGAAGATGATCGGGCGATTCCCACTTGAGGTGGAGACCGCGAGCGACATCGTCGCGAAGGTACGGGAGATCTTGGTGTTTGGGCTCGCCAATGACTACTGGACGAAGTACCGCGATGAGATCCGGGCCGTGCAGCGCTCCGATATCCAGCGGGTCGCCAAGAAGTACATCCACCCGATCCCGCATGTCGTCTTGGTCGGCAGTGGGGCTGAGATCAAGGCGCAGGTGGAAGCGGTGCTCACCACCGCAACGATCAAGATGTACGACACCAATCTCCGGCTCAAGTAGACCCGCGTGTCTCCGGGGGCGGTACCATCGCCCCGCATGACGCGCCTGCTGTTGTTCACGCTCCTGTCGTCGGCCCTGGCCTGCCACCGCGCCGAAACGACGACGAGCACTACGCCACCGGGCTCGCTCGAACAGCACCCGGCCGTCGAGAGTCAGACGGCCGCCTCCCCGGCCGGTCCGCTCGACGGACTGGATGCCGACATCGACGCGATCATGGAGGCGCACGATGTCCCGGGACTGGCCATCGCGATTGTTCATGGGGACAAGGTTGTGCTCAGCAAGGGGTACGGCGTTCGCGAGCGCGGCAAGCCGGACGCCATCGACGGCGACACCGTGTTTGCGATCGCGTCCAACACCAAGGCGTTCGTCGCGACTGCGATTGGCATGCTCGTCTCGGAAGGGGCCGTTGAGTGGGACGACCGCGTGCAGACGCACCTGCCCAAGCTGGTGCTGTGGGACGACTATACGACCGAGCACATGCGAGTGCGTGACCTGCTGTGTCACCGCAGCGGACTTTCGACTTGGGCCGGCGATCTCGCGTGGATCGGCTCGAAGATCGATACCGCGACGCTGAT
>JAESSZ010000295.1 GCA_016763875.1 Nannocystaceae bacterium | reverse complement strand
CGGGCTTGCTGCTGCTGGGCCTCGTGGGCCTGCGTCGTCGGCGATAGCCGGGGCATCGCCCGGCCATCACCCGGATGGGGCTTACCTGGCGGGAGCCGAGAATCGATGCACCTGGTTGCCGACCGCGTCGGCGACCCACATGTTGCCGTCGTCGTCGAAGGCGAGGCCCATCAGGCTGCCCGCCGGGAAGCCCGTGTCGAGCCAGTCGAGCAGTGTGCCGTCGGTGTCGAAGGCGAAGACCCGCCCTTGAATGGGGTCGGTCACAAACAGCATGCCGTCATGCAGCTCAATGCCAGACGGGGTGGTCATCTCGGCTTCGAGGGCGCTGCCGTCGACCAAGGTGATCAACTCGGCGTCGTTCATGTACGCCATCTCGCAACCGTCGTAGTTGGGGATGATGGCGTTGGCTTCGGCCGCGGTCGTGGGATCGAGACGCACGATGCGGCCGTTCCCGGAGTCGGCGGCGTAGACGTAGTTGCCGTCCACCACCACGTGGGAGGGGACCGAGTGTTCGTAGCCCAACTCTCCGTCCGCGTAGCGATAGATCTCGCCATCGGTGTGGTCGGTGCCGCCGAGCCCGTGGGTGGCGTTGAACATGTAGCGGGTCAGCGAGCCGTGGGTGCCGTCGAATACCCAGTAGGTGTTCTCGGACTCCCATGCGATGCCCGAGGACAGCGGGCTGTTGTGGAGCATGTCGAGGTGGCTCTGGTGACCGCCTTGGAAGACGTCGTAGTCCCCACTCCATAGGGTCGGGCCCATGAAGCCGCCGTCGGCCGGGTCGCCGGGCTGCGTGACCTCGTTCTCCTGCTGGGCTGTCGCGAACGAGGTGCCGTCGCCATTGAAGGCGAGCGCAGCGGGCTTGGCGAGGAAGTGTGCCCCGTTGTCGAACCCGGCCTGCCGCTTGTCTGCCAACTGGCCGGGCAGACCTGCATCCGTATAGATGACGATCGAGAAGTCCTCGCGGTTGGACACCCACAGCTCGAGGGTCTCGCCGGGCTTGAACTCGACGTCGGTCGGGAAGTTGAGTCCGTCCTCCGGAGAGGAGATGACGGTGACGTCGACGTTGTCGATGTCGTGCGTGCCGTCGCCGAGGACAGGGATGCCCGACACAGGGACTCCGCCCGTGCTCTCGTCGGCGGCACTGATGCCCGTGTCGCTGTCACCGCTGTCGGCGTTGCCCGTCGCCGAAGGGGTGTCGGTGTCGCTTCCACTCTCGCTTTCACCCATTGCCGTGCCGGTATCCGAGTCGAGTGTGCCAGCAGCACCATCGTCGTTTTCGTTGCCATCGTCAGCACACGAGAAGGCCAGGGCGGGGAGGAGCAAGAGAGGGAGGATTCGTTCGTTCACAGGAAAACCTAAGATTCCGACAGCCCCCGCGGGGATTGTTGGCTTTGTACCACCGCGCGAGCGGCGTGAACTCCGCCTGACTAGGGAACAGGCAGACCGCTGGGCACGGTGTCGGGGCGGATGCCTTGCAGTGAGAGGACGCCGGGATCGGTCAGCGTTTCCAGAAATTCTCGGATGTTGGACAGCCCGACAAAGCTGGGCTCGACGACGAGGTCGCGCGATAGCGTTCCCACGATCTCCTCGATGTGCCCGGGGTCCTGTTGGACCGTCGCCACCAACTCAGGAAGCAGCCCACGGGGGTCGAAGTTCTCGATGCTGGTGGTGGGGGAGGCGTAGTGGACCAGCGCGCGCTCGAAGTCGATGAGCGCGCCGTCGTGCATGTAGGGCGCGGAGACCTCGACGTTGCGCAGCGAGGGGGTCCGGAAACTGAAGCGGTCTTGCGGATCGCCCGTCACCAGCTCGCGCCCGTGGTCAAACGGGGCCCAAGCGCCTCGGCCCGGACCCAGTTGCGGCACCCCTGTGCTGTGAAACCGGTGGTCGGTGAGTAGCGGCCCCGAGTGACACTCGCCGCAACCGGCGGGACCGTAGAAGCGCAGGGCGCCGAGCTTCGCGGCGTCGGAGATCGCAGGGAGCCTGCCGCCCAGATAGGCGTCCCATGCCGAACTCGGGAACGAAAACGCCTCGCTCTCGTACGCAGCGATCGCATTGGCAGCGTGCGCGAAGGTCAGTGTGCCAAACGCTTGCTCGGGGAATGCGGCGTCGAACAGCTGCACGTACGCATCGATGGCGCCCAGACGCTCCATGAGCGCGGCCCAACTCGCCGGGCGATCGTCGTCGTCGAAGCTGGCGAGTTCGTTCGTTCCGCCGAGGACGGTGAGGTCGTCGGGCTCGCCACGCATCTCCCGTCGGTCGAGCACTGGGAACATGGCCTGCGCGGCGAGAGCGGAGTCGAGTCCGGCAAGCAGGTCGGCACCGGCCGGCGTCTGCAGTTCGCCTTGCGCGTCGAGCTCGACCCGACCATCCCAGAACATGCGGGTGAAGCTCGGGTCGCCGAGGTTGAACAGCGCCTGCGAGTTACGTGCAACGAACGGCGGGTGGGCGCCTTGGGCACGCGCGGGGCCAATCCCAACCGCGCCCGTCCCGAGCGCGAGGGACAAGCCATCGCTCGAGCCGAACGACGGGTGGTGACACGAGGCGCAGGCCGTGTCCATGTTGCCCGACAGGATCGGGTCGAAGAACAGCGCCTCGCCGAGCGCGACGAGGGCAGGGTCCTGCGCTGGCGGGGGTGCGAGGGGGACGACGGGGATCTCTTGTTCGGCGAGCAGCGCTGCGAGTTGTTCGTCGAGGGTTGGTGGATCGCCGGTTGTGCCTGAGTCCAGCCCTGTGGTTCGTTCGGAGGTTGTTGCGGTTGTGGTTGTGTCGGCTGCGGTGGTGGTTTCCTCGCCATCCGACGTCGTGAGGGGGTGAGTCTCGGTTGTGCTGCCGCTGCCGGTCGTGCCGTTTTGCGTTGACTCTGGAGGGGTGCAGCTGGGTGCCGTGATCGCGAAGCAGCACAGCGCGACCATGGGGGTGATGCGGGGCGCGGAGCCGGGTTGCGTGCATCGGCGGCGGGGGGACTCGAGCATCGGGGTCCCTGGGACGTTAGTCGTAAAACGAGCGCTCGAAAACTGGAGAGATTGGGGAGGGGTAGCTGCGCGAACCTGGAGTTGCTCCTTATGACTGGCCGTTGGACGGTGCTGAGGTGGGACCGGCGGGCTGGCCGGCGCTGGGTCTGTGGGGGGTTGTGCCGTGATCACGGGTTTGGCGAGAGTACCGGGTTGGTGGGTTCGTGCAGGCACGCGTGAGCGCGATCTCCAACGCTTACGACGCTAACGCTTATGCGCGGGCTACGTCGCGGCCGCGTTCACGGACGCCGCGTGCCGACCTCCGCCGGAGGTCGGGGCTGCCGGCTGAGCGTCGTTCTGGCTGGCCCCCAGATCCGCCAACACGGCTGTTTGCACGACTTTTTCAGGAGCGTTACAAGATCGCGCTTCGCGTCGCCGAAGGGTGGAAAACGCCCACTGCGACAGACATGTCACGGATGTGATCCACATTTCGCTGAATTTCACAAAAGACACGCTCGCGTCCCAGCGTGGCCGTATTGGACCAAACTACTCATAGCTGTAGTTGAGTGTCGCCAGATCGAGGACCTGGTTCACGCGGACCTCGGGCAGACCCGCAGGGGCGCTGATCAGCGCAAACTGTGCAGGGCTCACTGAGCTCGAACCAAAGGCCCCCGAGAACTGGCCTACCCATGGCCACATCAGGTCGTATCGCCGTTGACCGTAGGGAGCGACGACTCCCGAAATGGGCGACTGCTCTGCTGGAAGTGGCCAATCGGATGGCGCTGCGCTGTTGTTTCTCGCACGGTAGTTCTCCTGCCAGATGGACCAGAGGCGGTCGACGTTCGCGTGATGCAGCCAAAACACGGGGTCGTTGGGTGAGAATCCGGAGGCCATATGGCCTCCGATAAAGTTGTGTCCGGCATTGTGCGACGCCGTGATGTAGCCCGCGTAGCCTGTTTCGAGCAAGAGGCGGAACACCCACAACTCATGGCGAGTCCCGAGCGAAAGAAAGGTCTCCGTCAGGTCCTTCACTTGGTTCGCGCTTGGCGGCCAGTTCGTGCCTTGGAGGGTCCGCCTCGTCAGCGGGGTGCCATAAAGATCCTGCAGTTCCGGGTGGACCGCGAGGGGAAAGAGCGCACCGTTGGTCACCGGCTGTGGAGGCGGTGGGTTCTGAAGGCCGACTGGCGCGGGCACAACATTGAGCGCTCCCAAGAAGGCCGGAGTAAACAGCTTCGCCAGAGTGTCTGAATCGGACCAATCCCAATAGGGCAGGTCCACGTTGGGGGCGATCTTGTGCAGCTCGGCCTCGAAGTCCAGCAGGTATTGGCGGTGCCAAGGCAGGAAGCCGATCCCGCCATGCGCGAGGTTGCCCTGCTGGCTCTGGCCATTGGCAAAGCGAACCCTGACCGACATCACCGCGCCATGCAAAGCCACGAGGCGGTCATAGGGAGAGACCGTCGCTCCCGCCGGAACCACTTTCATGCCAGCCAAGGCGTCGCGGAAAGCGTCCCGCTGCGCGTCGTTCATATTTGCCACGCTCTTACGAATGCCCATGATGATGACCTCCTTTGCTGTCGCTTCCGGAATCCAATTCGTGCTCGCCCGCGTCGATCAGCTCCTCCATATCTTCCATGTCGTCCAGATGTTTGCCCGCCGACGCCATGTGCTCGCGGTGCCCTTGACCGGCTACCGGCACCAGACCCGCGCTAAAGGCAGTGTTTCGGAGTCTGGCGATCGTCTTGCCCAGCAATGCATCGAAGCTGTCCCCGGACCGTGTCGTGATCACGAGCTCGGTTGCATACATGCTCATCGGCCCAACATCGATCTCCAGGCTGGCGCCCAAACGATTGGTGACGACCTCGATCTTCACCTCAGTCGCCCCATCCGCGCCACACAAAGACATCGCCTGAAGCGAGTCGGCAAGCTCCTGCAAGGCGGGATGACAGTAGCCATCAAACATGCCCAAGTCGGTGACAAGCCGCAGCCGCGCGACCAGCATCTGCGGTCCCGTGACCCCAATACGCAACTCCGGAGTCGGGATCCGAAAGTCGATGTAGGTAGGTTCACCCTTTCCTACACTCGTCCGGTGGGTGGATGGAGGCCCAGCATGCACAGCGGGCGGTGAAGAGGTTGACGGTTGTTTGTCCATTGGATCACACCAGGGAAAGCGGCCCGCCACGGTAGCGTGAGCGGACCGAGATCGCCAAGCGACGCTTGCCGCTGCGCACCAGCGACTCGACGCGTGCGTTGTTCACCGCCGCGTAACCGCGGCACCAGCCCCGATCGCAAGCCGCCGCGTGCAGTCAGCCAAAGCGGGGAGTCGGCGGTGAGTCCCGTGCTAACCCCATCGCCCCAGGGTTGCGTGGGATCCACCTCGACGGCCCTGGATGAGTCGAGCGTACGCGTCACCGTGGCCATCGCAGCGCCGGGAGTCATTCGCTGCACCAGCGTCACGAATGCCATTGTGTCGACCTTGCACGCGGCATTTTCGAGGGCGCGGGTGACCGCTTCGGTGACGGCCACGCAACGGTTCGAGCGCGGGCGAACTGGAGAGATCGGGGACAGATTCCGTTCCCGTTCGTCCGGCGGAATGATCCTGTGCACCCGCTCGGCAAGCCCCCGTAGCAACGCGGCACCGACGGCGCACCAATTCAGACCGAGTTATTCGCCGAACTCACCGGCCGTGACACGCGGATCCTCATCGCGGACCCAGCTGACGTCGACGCTCCACGCGTTGCTACGTGCGTCTCCGCCCTCTATCCTCGAAAGCATGGGGCACCCTGTGATCGTCGTCGAACATGACCCCGCGTGGGCAAGGCAGTTCGACGAGTTGCGGCATGTGCTCGCCGCCACGCTCGGTGACGTGGCGCTGAAGATCGAGCTCGACAATCGAGCCGCGCTCCCAGTGGTCATCGACCGGCTTGCGACGCTCGGTTACCACCACCAGGGCGACGGTGACGTGCCCGGACGGGAGGCGTTCGGTCCGGGGAATGGGACGTGTCCAGTCGTCGAGCCGCCGCGCACCTGGCCGCGAAACCTTGAAACACGAACTGGCCCGCCGGTACCCGAGTGACGTGAACGCGTACTGCGAGGCAAAGACCGACTTTGTCGAGGGCATCCTGGCCCGCGCGATGGCGTAGGCGGACGGGCGAGCATCACAAGCGAGAGAAGGCCGGCCTTCCCCCTGGAGCGGCCGTGCACACAAACCCCCGGGCACGCCGTCGCCGACCGTCCCGCCCAGACGACCGCCAAGTTCGCGGTCGGATCATTACCGAGGGTCGCGTCACTGGACGGCGATCGGGTTCACGGCCTCAAACACGCACTCGGTGCAGTTCCCACGATCGGTCGCAATCATGCGCCGAGACGGCGTCGCGCGGGTCGTCCAGAACTGTCCGTAGTCGTCGCTGACCGAAATCGTCACGACGTTTGGGCCCGCAAGCTCTTCGTCACGTCGGTCGATCCGAAGGGTCATTTGCGCTGGCGCGGGTCCGGGAACATCGACGTCGAGTTGCACGTCGAACGCGGGGTCGGGGTCCTTGTCAGAGGAGGTGCATGTCACTTGGTCTCGGGCTGCATCAAGGTCGCACGTGAACAGAGTGGTTTCCTCCGCGACGGCGACTTCGATCTCGAAGACACGGTCTTGCAGCGTGAGCGTGGGCATGGTGATCGGGATCACCAATGCGAGTTCGCAGACCGTTTCTTTGGGGGGCTCGCAGTCTGCGCCCGACGAGGTTGTGCAGGCGGCCGCGAGCAACGCCGCAAGCACAAAGGTAGCGCGGGCACATCGTGCGGGGTGAAAGGGGACACAATGGGGGATCGACAGGCTAAGGGAGTACATCGCTATCAAACTAGGCGATGAGTCTAGCAGCTGAATCGATCCTCTCGTTTTCCGAGACTCCCTGTAGCACTTACGAGTCCGAGAAGTTGCTCGTCGTCGACCGCGCTCCAACGCTTGCAACACCAACGCTTGCGCGCGGGCGACAACACCTTGTCATCGGCCTGGTTAGCCAGGATGAAACTGGCCGGACGACAGGCGCCGGGCTAAGCTACACGCGACAATGCACCTGACGACGTCCACGCGCGCACCGCTCTTTCTGAGCATGTTCGTGGTACTCGCGGGCTCCGCCGCTTGCGAGGCAGGGCAGATGCCCAGCCTCGACGAAGCCGGTGATGGCAGCTCCAGCGGTGGCAGCTCCCGCGACGGTAGCGATGACAGCTCCGGTCTCGATGATTCAGAAACGTGGGAGCCGGAGTCCCCGCCCGACCATGTGACCGAGCACCTTGAGATCTGGGACTTTGGCCCCGAGGAACTGTGCGTCGGTCAGATCGCCAGAATGGAACGCGAGGTCGTCCGGCTGTCCGATGAAATGGGGCTAAGCGTGCACGGGCTGCGGGTCGCCTGGGGGGCCTCAGCGACGGAAGAGCTCGCCGACGTTGAACAGCGCCTGCGAGTTGCGTGCGACGAACGGAGGGTGGGCTCCTTCGGCACGCGCGGGGCCCCTCCCGACCGCGAGGGACAGTCCGTCACTCAAGCCGATGCTGCGCTGGCCGACGCCGCCTCTGCGAGAGCCTGCGGTCGGCCACAGACCCCAGCCTCTACATTGGTTGGAATGGCCGCCGACCGTGAAGCGTCGTGAATGGATGCGCTGGTGGCCCACACTCCTGCTTGCTGTGATCAGGGCGGGCCGAAACCTCGGAGCGAAGCGCGGAAATGAGGACCCGGTGATCTTCGTGAAGACGGGACACCTGCCCGTGGCCGCGTCCGAGCGCCCAGAGCCCTGTACGGGGCGGACTGCAAACGCGTAGACGGGCGGCGCACCCAACCGTTAGCATCAGGCATGACCCCCTTATGCCGACCGCGAGCTCCGTCCCCCCTTGGCCGGCTCTCGCTTGCGGTGTTCGCGAGTGTCGCGGCGGGTTGCTTCAATCCTAGTAACTCCGTCGCGGGCGGGGACACCGACGAGCCAACATCCGCGAGCGACGGCTCCACGGCGGACAGCCCCGATTCCGACGGAACGAGTACTGGCCCGGCCGAGACCACGATATCGTCGAATACGACGACCTCGGCGGACACGACCGATGAGAGCGAGTCCGGCGGGCCGGCCGTCTGCGGTAACGGGATGCAGGAGTCGGGCGAAGAGTGCGATGACGGAGACCGCATCAACACCAATGACTGCACCAACGCGTGCGACCTGGCTGCTTGTGGGGACGGCATCCTGCACGAGGGGGTCGAAGAGTGCGAGGACGGCAACGCCGATTCCCGCGATGGCTGCGACGCGGTGTGCACGGTCGAGACCCAGCTTTTCGCGGGTCCGTACCACACGTGCGCCCTAAAGGACGGCGCGCTGCGCTGCTGGGGCCCGAACGAGGACGGCCGTCTTGGCTACGACAGCCCACAGGACGTCGGCGACAACGAGAGTCCAGCGAGCGCGGGGGATGTACCCGTGGGTGGAACGGTGGTCGACGTCTCGATCGGCTGGTACGCCACGTGCGCTCTGCTGAACTCCGGCACAGTTCGGTGCTGGGGCGGCAATCCTTTCGGCCAACTGGGCATCGACAGCATCGCAGGGGTTTCCTCCGCGGACGACGCGATCGATGCGACGGTTGGTGCAGCCGTCTCGAGCATCAGTGCCTACGGTGGTCAGAACTGCGCCACGCTGGAAGCGGGTCCTCCACGTTGCTGGGGCTTTAATGCATCCGGCCAACTGGGCGTGGACAGCACGGTCGCTGTTTCCGACGGGACCGGCCCGACGATCGCGATGAGCCCCCTTCAGATCGGGGTCGTCGTCGAGCAAATCGCCACCGGTGGGACCTTCAGCTGTGCCATCGTTGCGGGCGGGGGCGTACGCTGCTGGGGCAGCGGGGAGAACGGTCGGCTCGGCTACGGCAACGAGGCTTCGGTCTCGACTTCAAACACCAATACCCTCTCCCGGGTGGGAGACATCGATATGGGAGGCGATGTGGTGTTCATCGACTCTGGCGAGTCGCACACCTGTGCTCTCTTGGAGGGCGGGGTTGTCCGGTGCTGGGGCGACGGCGGCAGCGGTGAGCTCGGCTACGGCAATGCGCAGAATGTCGGGGACGACGAGACTCCAGCCGCCGCCGGGGATGTGCACGTCGGCGGCACGGTCGTGCAGCTATCGGTCGGCAGCGGACACACCTGCGCGGTCCTCGAGGAGGGAAGCGTCCGGTGCTGGGGCGATGCCGATGACGGTGAGCTTGGGTATGGCACCGCAGTGACCGACCCCCTCGCGACCCCGGAAACGAACGGGGACGTGCCGGTCGGCGGCAACGTGACGCACGTCGTCGCGGGCGCCGACCATACCTGCGCAAGACTAGAGGGCGACATCATTCGATGCTGGGGACGGAACAGTGGTGGCGAACTCGGGTACGGCCACACCGTCAACGTCGGCAGCACGCCCGGGAATCTCCCTGAGGACGCCGGGGACGTCGACGTTTTTTAGCGACTCTCGCTTGCGCGCGGGCTACCTTGCGGCCGCGTTCACGGACGCCGCGTGCTGACCTCCTCGGGGGGGCGGGGCTGCCGGCCGAGCGTCGTTTTGGCTGGCCCCCAGATCCGGCCACATCCTGGTCCGTCCTATCCAACGATGAGATTGCGTTCGCTGCCGCCAGCTACGTCGGTCTCATCGGAGTCGGCGGAACCTCCGACATCCTCGCGATCGGTCCGACGTTTGCCAATGGCGACATGAACGACATGCTCTACGTCAGCGAGATCCCCGCGCTCCGCCTACGGGCACGAAAGCGTAGCCTCGTTGCCCTCGAGATCCTCACATTCGATGCCGTCCAAGTCGCACGATCCTTCGGCGTCCGACGGGACCTCTTGTAGCGAATCGTCGCCGCAGTGGCAGGCATATCCCTCGGAGAGTTCGTGCGCGCCGCCAAGGGCCAGCTCGTGGTCGGCTAGCGGTTGATCGACGTCTGCCCCGCAGGGGCACAGGCCGGAGCCAAAGCACGCCGCGGGTGCGACGAGCAGGCCGATGAGGGCGAGGCCGACGCCGAGCAGCGCGGAGGTCCTGCCTCGATCTTCCCGCGACGCCACTATGTGTTGGTAGCAGGCGTCCGACATCGGCGTCAACGACCCGACCCCAACCTGGTGGACCGACGATTCTCGAGTGATTGCTTCAATCGCAATTCAATTGTAGAAGCTCCCCGTGATGCGATTTTGCAATTCGATTGTAGGACGGATCGGGGGAAACCGAGCAAAGCGCGCGCCGTTGCGGCTCCTTTGCCTGGCGCTCTTTACGGTCCCGGCCTGCGCGGATGAGGATGGCGAAGGCCAGGACGACGCCCACAGCGACGAGGGCCATGGGCACGACCACGACGGGGAGACCGAAATCATCTCGAAGGTCGAACTCACCTTCACACCGGACGGCGGGGGCGCTGCGGTCGTCGCGTCGTTCACGGATCCAGACGGCGACGGCGGCGTGTCCGGGGTCTCGGAACGCATCGAACTCAGCGTCGGAACCCAGTATGTCTTGGGGGTTCGGTTGCTCAACGAGCTGGAGGACCCAGCCGAGGACATCACCGAGGAGGTCCGCGAAGAAGCCGAGGACCACCTGTTTTTGATCGCAGGGGAGGGCGTGCAGGGTCCGGCTTCGGCATCGACGGGGGCGCTGGTCAGCCACACTTACGACGACCTCGAGTCGGACTACGGCGACAACGCCGTTGGGGAAGACCTACCAGTCGGGCTCTCAAGCATCGTAGTGGCGAACGCCGCAGGGGAGTCCAAGTTGAGGGTGATCCTCCGGCATCTCCCGGAGCTCAATGGCACACCACAGAAGCGTGCTGGCTTGCCCGAAGGCTTCGCCAATGGCGACTCGCTGCCGGGCGACGTGGACGTGGACGTGACATTCGTGTTGAGCGTAGAGTGAGCCGCGTGGGCACGAAACCCAGCCGAAGGCAGGTCTTGGTCGAAGAAGTCCATGAGGCG
>JAESSZ010000294.1 GCA_016763875.1 Nannocystaceae bacterium | reverse complement strand
GTCGGTCGCCGTGTTGAGCACCACCAAAGCGAGCATGAAAGTGAACGCGACCTCCACGGTCAGCACCGCCGAGATGCTCGCCGCGGGATCAGGAGCGGCGACGAACACAGTTCCAGTCACGCCCGTCGCCAACCAGGCGCCGACCATTGCTCCACTCATTTGCGCGGCGACATACTGCAACGCGTCGCCCGCTGAGATCTTCCGACGAAGCAGCACCGCCAGGGTGACCGCAGGATTGTAGTGGCCGCCCGAGATGTGCCCGCCCATGTACACCACGCACATCAGGGCTGCGCCAATCGCCAGTGGTGCCATTGCCCCCGCATGGGCGACAGCCAGAGCGATGCTCAGAACGAACAGGAGGGTGCCTGTGAACTCAGTAATGATGTTCTTCATCGTCTTCCGTGGCGCCCACACGCACCGACGCCAGGAAGTCACATCGAGCCTGGACCCCCGCGGTTCGCGCTAGATGACCGACCTCTGAAACCGGGCGCTACGTTGCCTCTGCAACGCAGATCGAGAGCTCTGGTACATTCGTCCCGTGGAGTTCCCGATCCGTGTCCTTTGCCTAGGTTTGGTGACGTTGGCCCTTGGATGCGGCGACGACGGTGGCGCGGATGGGGGAGGCTCTGGCGAGGCAGATGAGACCGCCGCCGACACCGTCTCGGACTCCATGGACGACGTCGATGACGCGGACACAACGACCGACCCAGGCTCCAGCGACGACAGCACCAACAACGGCCCGTGCGGCAACGGGGTCGTGGACTCGGGCGAGGAATGCGACGACGGCGAGGCGAACTCGGACACCACCCCGGACGCGTGTCGCGAGGACTGCCGCTTTCCGCAATGCAGTGACGGCATCATCGACCCTGGCCAGGGCGAGGAATGCGACAACGGGGGCGACAACGCGAACCTCGAGGCGGACGCGTGCCGAACAAACTGTCTGCTCCCGCGTTGCGGCGACGGTGGGGTCGACACGGGGGAGGCCTGCGACGACGGCAACGAAGCGTGGGGCGACTCGTGCTTCGAGTGCTCGGCCCGCTTCTACTTTATCCTCAACGCGCCGGACATGACGGGGGGCGGCGACGTCTCGATCATTCGGACCACGCGTGATGGCTCCCCGATCGAACTGGTTGGCGGCGATCCCTCCTACAACGGTATCTGGCAGCTAGCGCTAGAGCCCGACGGAACCACGATCTATGCGTTGCAGTCCGACGGCGCCACCGATCGCGTGCTGCTGTTCAGCGGAGAGGACGGTGCGCTGCAGAGCGAAGTCGACATCGGCGAGGCCACGTTGGGCTACGACCCCGAGGCCCGGGGAATCGTGCGGGCCGCGAACGGACTGCTGTACGTCGCCCTGACCGGCAACGGATCGGTGCGTCTGATCTCGGTCGATCCCGCCAGAGGCGTTGTGACGGAGGCGATCGACTTTGGTAGCACGTTCGAGATCGCGGACATGACCCACGATCTTGCCGACGGCATCTACATCACGACCGGACCGGGAAACAGCGTCATCCGTGCGGACATCAGCGCGGGAACCACGGCGACGTTCGCTGATGGCGACGACGGCCTGTCCAACCCCGTCGGCATCGGCTACGACGACGGCGCCGAGCTGCTGGAGATCGCCAACGGCGGGTCTCCAACCGACATCATGTCGTGCGATCTTGCGGGCAACGTCATGCTGGTCACGAGCGCCATGGAGAACATCGGCGACGAGGTACCCGCCCTGGCCATCGATGTGGGCGGAGTCATCTCCGCGGTGGTGCCGAGCCAAGACCGGATCGTTGGGCTCGAGCTACTGGGTGGCGTGCAGTCGCTCTTTACCGAGATGGTCAACGCACCACTCGATCTCGAGATCCTCGAGCTACCGGACGTTGCCCGCTAGCGTCTTGAGCACCTGCCCGCGAACGAGTGTGGCTCTTACCGGACCTGCGTCGTGCCTGAAAGTCAGCGCATCCAGCAGCGCGCTCTTGTCGAGCCCGCCCGCCACATCGACAACCGAGAGGTCGGCATCGAAACCCGGTGCGAGACATCCGAGCGCCTCGCCCTGCCCCAATGCTTGCGCTCCACCACGCGTCGCCAGCCACAAGAGTTCTTCGGGGCCGACAATCTCGCCCACGACAAGTGATGCGTCATAGGCCGCAGCAGCGACACGCCGCATTGAAAACGTTCGGCCCGCGCCCACATCGCTGCCCAACCCGACACGGATGCCGAGGTCCAGCGCCCGACGCAGGGGCATGCTGCCACTGCCGAGAAAGAAGTTGCTGTCGGGGCAGTGCGCAACGGCGATGTCGTTGTTCGCGACCCGCTGCCACTCATCGTCGGTGAGGTGGACGCAGTGCGCCAACACCAACCGTGGGCTGGCGAGGCCGTGGTCCTCGTAGACGGCGAGGTAGTCGCCGCTGTCGGGAAAGAGCGCTGCGGTGGCGGTGATCTCGTCGAGATTCTCGGAGATATGCGTTTGCACGAGCAGCGCGTGCTCGCGGGCTTGCTCGGCCGCACCTCGCATGAGCGCCGCACTGCAGCTGATCGCAAACCTCGGGATGACGGAGAGCTGCAGCCGACCGTCACGTTCGTGCCAGCGCTCGTGAAGTTCTGCGTTGGCGGTCAACGCCTCTTGGGCCTCGCGGAGAACGTTTTGCGGTGCGCCGCGATCCATCAGGGTCACGCCAGTCACGCCCCGCAAACCGCGACGGTCCAACGTGGCCAGCAACGTGTCGGTGGCAGACGGATGGCTGCTGCTGTAAATCGCGGCCAAGGTCGTGCCCTGGGCGATGAGCGCTTCGCAGAACTCTTCGGCCACGGCTAAGGCGTAGTCGGCTTCGGCGAAACGTGCCTCTTCGGGAAATACCGTGCTTTGCAACCACGGCAGCAGCGGACCGCTCGCACTGCCCAGCACGCGCGTCTGCGGGTAGTGGACATGGGCGTCGACAAAGCCGGGCAAGATCACCGCTCCGGGCCAGGTTTCTTCGACCGCGCATTCTGGCGGCGCGGGCCCAACGCTGGTGAAGCGGCCCGAGTCATCGAGCTGCAGCAACGCGTCGTCGATGAGCGTCAGCGTGCGCTCGGTAGCATCGGGAGCAAGCACCCTGCCTCGAAACGTTGTGGCGGATCCTGGCTTCAACGAGCCCAGGATAGCGCAGCCCCGCAGGCCCGGGTCGTCACACGTGCCACGGACCGCGCCAGACCTGAACAGAAACCCCGGGTAACCGGCGTCGTCGTTGGGCATACTCGGTGGTGATGGGGCGTGCTCGCGGGCTTTCGTGGATCTGGGCCATTGCGGCGATGGCTTGCGTTGGCTGCGCAACGGACGATCTGGGCGACTCGACGGCGCTCGGTGCCAACGATACCGAGGCGCCCGCACCAAACGAGGCGCCCGCAGTCAGCGACGCAGTCAGCGAAGACGACGGGCCGCAGGCGATCCCGGCCGGGTGCCCCACAACGGTCGCCACGGGCGTGGGTATCGGCCAGGTCCCGCCCAACTTCGAACTCTACGATGCGGAAGGTGAGCCGCATCGCCTGTGGGATCACTGCGGCAAGCTCATCTACTTGGTCGCGGGCGCCCAGTGGTGACCACCCTGTCGCGCTAAGGCAGCCGGTCTGGCCGCCCTGCAGGACGAGTACGGTAACGCCGAGCTGGTGGGGATTCAGATCATCACCGAGAGCGGCTTCGGATCAATCCCTGTCGCGGATGACCTGATCGAGTTTGCTGAACGCGAAGGCTGGAGCGGGACAGTGCCGCCACTCGCCGATCGCTTTGAGGAGATCGTCGACCACTTCTACCCTGGCGAGTTCCACAATGGCGTGTCCGTGCTGATCGCTCCGGATATGACGATCGCTATCAAGCGTACGTCGTTCGAGCCCAGTGTGACTGCGGAAGATATTGACCGGCTGCGGTGAGGGGTGAAGTCGTACATCTATCGCGAGGGCGCGCTGTAAGATGCAGGACTCAGGAACTCCCTGAGTGGTAACGATGGCAAAGCTGAAGCTTATTCCTGTTGTCGAAATCGTACCGTACCGACTTTCGGACAGGGCCGCCCCTGAGGGAGAGGTTGAGCCTCACGGACCGGTCAGCCGGGCGAAGTGGGAGTCATATCTCGAAGCCTGTCGAAGGGATGTCGGTCTGGACGGGCTACCCCCGGTTTCCGAAGGCTCTCTGATGGTCGCTGTCGATGCGCTCGAATCGCGACATCTTCGAACGCTGATGGTGAATGAGGCGGAAGCCCTTGAGGCGGCCACACGGAACGACACCTTCAAGCCGGACGAGATGACGGTCCCCCTTGATGGTGGCGACGCCATTGAAATCGACGGAGCCATCGTGTCGGAGCCCGGCTGCTGCTGCGACCTTGCGGATTGGTTCGAGTGGCAGGAAGAGATCACATCGAAGCGGGTCGCGTGGAGCGAGATATGGAACGGGCACGACGCGACCTCTGTACAGCTGATCTACCGCCCAGAGACGGACATGTTTGGCGTGAGAGTGGGCGCGTACGAAAGTGGTGAGTGGGACGTCACCCTTGACATAGAGTTCGAAGAGTTGAGTGCTTGCGTGGCGCGTCTGCGGTCAACTCTTGAGGCTATCGCATCAAGAGTTGAGCCGTTGGTACCGCACGGCGTGCCGCCGCGGGGCGCGCCTGAACACGAACGTCAGCGCTTCGCAGCGCAAGTGGTCGGCCTTGAATCGATTAACCATGTACTGTAGCGATGAAGGACGCCCCCCCTTAGCTACCTACTTCTCCAGCGCGTCCAAACGCAGTCGCATCGCTTTAAGCGTCGACTTCAACGCCGCGTTATCGGACTCAAGCGTCTCGATCTTGTTATTCAGCGCCTTGATCGACGCGAACGCAACGCCGTCCGCATCGACGGTATAGATAGCCTTGTCCGTCGAGCCGACTTCAAACGTGGCAATGAAGTCCTGCGCCATTGGTCCGATGTGACGGATCTTTTTGTCCTCGAACTTGTAGTTCCAGGTCGACAGCGGCATCGATAGCAGCTTGTCCAGGACGACCTCGGGCTTGATGACGTCGAAGTTCTCCTTACGCTCCCGATCGCTGATCGGACACTGGGCTGAGCAGTATTCCTCGCCCACAGGCACGGGTAGTCCGGTACAGCACATGAGACCGTCGCAACACGTCTCGCCGCCAGCGCACGATGCACCGTCGTCTTCGCAGACGTTGCCGCCACCGGAGCACACCGCCCCGTCGGCCTCGCAACTCGATCCGCCGTCGCCATCGTTGCAGGCCCAGGTACCGTCGGCGCAGCACGACGCGCCCTCAATGCAGCCCATCGCGTCGGCCTGTGCCGGATCGCAACAGTTGCACTCGATGCCTTCGCCAGACTCGCAGCCCGACCCGCCGCCCCCGTCATTGCATGCCCACGTCCCGTCGGCGCAGCACGATGCGCCTTCGAAGCACTGGGGCACTTCCGATCCGTAGCAGCACGCCGGGCACTCGACGATTGGGTAGCCACACCCTCCGCCTTCCAGCTCTTGGCAGGGCCCCGGTCCGCCCGTCGTCACCCCGTCGTCGCAAAGGAAGTTGGGTGCGCCAGGCGCTGGTCCACATTCTTCTTCGGTATCGCAGGGCTCGCCACCGCTGTCTCCCGTCTCGGTGACGACTCCGGTATCGGTACCGCCCTCCGACTCGCTGACTTGGCCGTCGTCGGACCCGGACGTACCCGAGTTGCCCTGCGTCACTCCCCCGTCCCCGCCGTCGCCTTGGCTAGCGTCTGCGTCTCCCGCCTCGCTGCCGTTTCCCGCCTCGCCTGCCTCGTCCGCCTCGCCATTGCCCTCGTCGCCGAGGTCACCGTCGACAGGACAGGCCGCCAGCAATGGAACGGTGGCAAACAGTGCGAGAAGATTGCATCGATAAGTCATGGTCATGTTCTGTAGCCCTGTATTCGAGGTCATGCGACGACCACCGAATTCCGTGAACTTATTTTTTGTGCGTCGCGCTAGCGACACACCGCACGCATGCGTGATGCAAGCGGAGAGGCTGGATGCGTCTCGAGAAAGCGGTCACGAAGCTTCTCGGCGTCCACAGCACGACCAAGCGCACACAATGCCTGGGCGCGCAGCACCTGAGATTCGCGACGAAACGCCCCCTGCGGGAAGTCCTCCGCGTAGCTGTCGAGCAATAACAACGCTTGGCGCGACGCCCCAGAATCTTGAGCTTGCTTGGCCGCCTTGAAGCGTCGAAGGTCGGCCGACAGCGAGCGGTCGATTTGCGGCGATTCTACTGGCCTGTCCGCCGCCGCCGAACGCTTCGCCGATGCCTTGTTCCGTTTGCGCTCGGGTGGCTCGGGCTTCGCATCCACCGCTACCGGGCTCTGCGACGTGGCTGCCTCCACATCTTGCTGTGGGGGTTGGACAACGGGCACGGGTGTCGCCGCCTCGCTCGCTTCGGGACGAGTCTTGTGCACCGAAGAGCCCCCGGTCGGTCCCCGTGCGCCTTCGTGTGTCGCCTGAGCCGGCGTTTCACCGCGCGACCGATCGAACAACGCGCCGTCCAGTCGACCAACCGCCAGTATCACCGCCGCCGCCGCCACCGCTGCCGCTGCCGCTCCAATCCACGCCAGGCGTCGTCGATTTGGCGCAGTCGCCTGTTCAATCGCTTCCCACGTCGCGGGAACGACATCGGCGGCTGGTCGCTCGACCGCCGAGAAGGCGTCGACGTACTCACGCATCAATGGGCTCATCGGCGGCGTCTCATCGGCTTCTCGCTCGGACATTCGCTCCCTCCTCTCTTGCGCGGTGACGGTCGATCGCCTTTTGGATGTGCAGTCTCGCTGCTCGCAGGCGGGCGTAGGCGGTGTTGAGGTTGATGCCCTGACACTCAGCGACCTCGGGAATGCGTATGCCCTCAACGTCCGCGAGCAAGAAGGTCATGCGCTTGTCGACGCTCATCGCGTCCAGGGCATCTCGGACCACAGCCGCACGCTCTTGCAGTTCGGCCTGGGCGTGCGGGTCGGGGGCAGCATGGGGCACCAGCGTCAACGGTGGCGGCTCACGTCTGGCGCGCTCACGTTGTCGGCCCGCGATCTTCCGCGCGATCCCGTACAGCACGGGTTTGACACCGCGCGACAGATCCAGCTCGCGTCGCCGCCGATGCATCACCACGAACACCTCTTGCACCGCGTCATCGACCGCGGGCGCACCCAATCGCCGCAAAACACGCCACACGAAGGTGTGATGCTCACGGTAGATCTTGTCGAGTTCAGACACGTCTGGGAACGAGCGCTCATGAAGCTTCCCATGAGGTCAATGCGGCGAGGCCAGGTTCCCGTGACGGAAATCTGGGAATCACGGAAAACGGGCCTCTGCGCCGATCCCGACCCGCAGGCCCACAGGCGCGGCCACGTGCACGTCGTCGACCCCCGAGATCCGAAAACGGTATTTGGCAACCGGCACCACGATGCCGGCCAGCGCACGGAGCGCAATCCACCGAACCGGTGACCAGGCGAGGCCCCCGTCCAGCAGCAGTCCGGCCCACAGCACGCGGTCTTCGCGCGACGTACCGAGCCCAACCCCTTTGCCCCGCAGCGCCCCAAGTTCGACCCCGGTGCACAGCGGAAACTCGAACTTCCTTACGCCAAGCCGGCCGCACCCCCGCAGGTGACCGACGCTGAGTCGGAAGTCGCCACCCCGGGTCGCGTCAACCCGCGTGCGCTGCTGGAAGTAGTAGCTCCCGCCAACTTCAAGGCGGACGCGGGGCCACAGCATCGCGGCGTGCCCTGAGAGGCCCGGTCCAAATCTTGGAAGCGGGCCCAGTTGCAGCGGCAGGGAGACGCCGAGCGCACCGCACGTCGGCGCGAGTCGGCGCGAAGACTCCTGCCGCCAACCCGGACGACAACGTCGGCTGTCGCGGTCCGACTCGCGCCCCAAGACCACCTCAGTTCCGGGGTCGTCCGGGGCAGTCTCCGTGTCGTCGACCGGCTCTGACGCCTCGGCAGCCTCGGTCTGCGGGACTTCACCCGGACTCGCGGCGGGAACCAAGTCCGCACGCGCCTCATTCGCTTCCGTCACCGACGATGTCCTCAGAGCAACTTGTGGCTCCGCGGCAACGACCTTCGCGGTCGCATCCGGGTCAACGGCCATCGCGACCAGGAGTGCCGCAGCATCCGCGAGTACCGAGCAACTCGAATCTCGCAGCACACGAACGTCGGCTTCCTGCTGCGTCGACACGACTAACCGGAGACGAAAGCCTGCCTCCGCGTCCCTGTCGATCGTCGCTTCCGCGTGCACGGCTTCATTCCCGAGAGCCCGCCCGACATAGCGCTCGACCGCGCGAGTGACGTCAGTTGAGCTCGGACATCCCGCGGGCGCATCCCAGCCAACAACAGGATCGGTCGGGACGCTTGGTTCTACCGCGGGACCCGCGAGAGCCAAGACGAGTGACGCTGCAGCCAGCACGCGCCGCAGAGTGTAGGCACGGTTCCGCTCAGGCGAACAAGCGCGCAAGCTCGACGCTGTCGTCTTCGGCCTGCTCAACGATCGTTCGCACCTCGTCCGCGTCGAGGCCGTGACCGTCTTCGACGTACGCCACAATCCGGTCGATGTCGTTTGCCGCGGGCATGTCGGGCAGCAGCGCGACGGCCCGGACCGCTATCGGCGCATCGAGTTCGGGGATGTCTGCACCATGATGGTCGGCCACCGCAGCCGTGAGCGCATCCGGGAACGACCACGATTCGCACATCCAAGAGCCAACCTCCGCGTGGTCCCAACCGAAAACGCCACGCTCAAGGTCTCCCAGATCTTCGTCACCGTTGGCAGCTGCCGAGAGGACATCGTCGTATTTGTCGCGCAGAACGCTCGCCAGAACGGGCACCGCCATGTTCTGGAGCAGCGCCGCGGTGAAGCACTGGCCCGCGGTCGCGGGATGAATGCGCTTGGCCAAAGCACTAGCGACCGAGGCGCGACGCGCTGCACCCCGCCAAAACTGATGGGCTTGAAATGCGCCACCCCGAGGTTTTGGCAGCGCCGCCCCGACGCCGTGCGCCAGCAGCAACGACTCTAACTGGACACGACCGAGCAACGCTATCGCCTGGTCAACCGAATCAACGCGACGGCGCATGCCAAACCCAGCCGAGTTGACGGTCTTGAGCACACGAGCGGTGAGCCCCGGGTCTTGCGAGATACACGACCCGATGTCGCAGTTAGCGGCATCTTCGTCGCGGATCAATGTGCGGGCCTTGAGCACGATGGCGGGGAAGCTCTGCAAACGATAGCCGCCGAGCATCGACCGTAGCTGGTCCTCGGGTCGTTTCTTGAGTAGTCGCGCCAAAATCCCCATTAGTCAGCCCGCCTCGCCATCATGTTCGAGAATATGGAAAGCATGCCGCCGAGCATCATGTAGCCGAGAGCAACCTCGGCCATCGCGACGGCTTGGGCGCCGACGGACACCGGAAGTACGTCGCCGTACCCCAGCGACGTGAGAGTCACGAGGCTGTAGTAGTACGGCGACAGCCACGTTTCGTGGCTTCCGAAGTCCACCGCCACAACACGGAAGAACAAACCAAAGAGGAAAACAACGGAGGCAATACAGGCCCCCCAACGCACAAGGCTGCGTCCACAGTCGGACGTTAGCCACCAAATCCAGTAGATAGCGGCATGGGTATGACCACGCCTACGAAACTCATGCAAATAGTTTTGGTCGCAAATCGCACGGCGCAGAAGATAGGCGCCACAAAAGTCGACTTCTGAGATACGCGCTTCGATCCAGCTGGCCGTGGCGGAGTCCTTCAGTTCACGAAGGCACGCGCCGCCGAAGTCAACGCGGTCAAACACGGTGCCGCGACATCGAGCTCGCCGCAAACTCGCGTCGCGAAGATCTGCGGACTGAAACGTCGCCCCGTCAAGGTCTGCTTCGACGAGTCTTGCGCCACGGAGGTCCGCGGTGCGCAGGTCCGCGTCCTTGAGCGTGGCACCGGAGAGCGTCGCGTTGCGAAGGTCGGCGCCAAAAAAGTTCGCCTCCGTCAGCTCGGCGTTGCCCAGACCAACGGAGTGACAGTTGCATCGAGTCAGATTGGCACCCGTAAGGTTCGCGCCCAACATCTCCGCCCCGCTCAGGTCAGCCTCAAAGAGGGTGGTCCCGCTGAAGTCGGTGCCGCTGAGATTGACACCGCTGAGGTCAGCGCCCGACAGGTCGAGATTGCTGAGGTCGGCGCCCGCGAGTTCGCGGCCCTGAAGCGTTCCACAATCGGCCCCCTGAGGGACTAACTTGATCGGCGCCTTGCGGGGCGAGCCCTCCGAGGGAGAGAGCGATGCTGCGACTGCGGTAGACACGGGGTCAAATATCCAATCGACCCCTTTGCACCCCGCTTTAGGGCGCGGTTGTGGATGCTACAGCGGGGTGGCTTCGATGCGGTGTACCGCTACGCTGGCGCCGGTCAGCTGGATCAGTAGATTCTGGCCTGGGACTCCGGCTTGGTAGTCGAACGCGATGCTCGGGTCCAAGACGACGGTCGTCCGCATCCAGCGCTCCGTACCGTCCTCGTCCAACGTCGCGGGAAGCGTCCCTAAAGGTTGGTAGGCGCTCCCGTCCCACTGCGCGATGCTCCCGGAAACCGCAGACGAATACGTCAAGCTCACGGCGACCGAGTCCAGCGCGCCATCGTCAAGGTCAACCACGATATTGGGATTGGGTGCTGTGGAGGTCCGTGCAGGAAGCGTGAGGCCCCGTGCCAGCTCGGTCGGGGCCGCCCAATCCACGCTGTAGAACCTGACCCCACCCGGCCGTTTTGGTGGCGCGTCGTCGTCGGCGTCACCCGCCACAACCTCCCATGCGCTCCCAGCCGCAAAACTAGGCGGCCGATGACTCAGTAGCAGCGCCAACGCCAAGACGCGGGCAGCACCAACCGTGTCCCCTTCGAAGTCTCGCTCGTAGCGGCTGAGATCACTCGAGAACAGCAGCGAACGGGCGTAGTCGAATACCGCGGGATTGCCTCCCTGGGCGTCGCCGTGCGCTGCGTACCCGATGATCGCTGCACGCGACCAAGTCCATTCGCTGTCGCCACCGTCGGATCCATCAACGAAACCGTGCAGGCGCGCGGGATGCCCCGACCACATCGTGTGCAGCAGCGTTTGGGCAACCCCCTGCGCCTGGGAGCCTCCCCACCACTCGCGCTGCACCGCGGCGCCCATAACCTGCAGCGTCACCAATGCGTGCGAGACATCTTCGGGGCGCGGCTGACCCGGGTAGCCGTCGTCGCCGTAGTTCCACACGTAGCCTGCGCTGGGATTGCCACTCATCCTCGCCCACAGCAGATCCGCCACGGCCGGTGGTCGATCGCCAAGTGAGGCGGGCGCCCCCGATTCAAACAAGATCTGGCTAGCCATCGACACCAACCCGCTGGTGTTGTGCACCGCGATCGCGTCGGAAGGCTGGGTCGAGTACCACCAGTACCCGCCATCGGCGACCTCGGTGTAGCTGCTGTCCCAGCGCTGGACGAGGGCGACCCCAAAGTCGCGTACCGAATCCGCCTCGGGATGCTCGAGGTCCCCGAGCACGCGCGCAATCTTGGCGACACCGAGCGCGACCATGCCCGACTGCCACGTGTACGCGGTGTACGCCGGGTTGATGGTGCCGTCCCCGAACGCGTCCCACGCCTCGCTCAAGCCGAATGCAGGTCCTCCGCCGACGACCTGATCAGCCGAAGCCTCGAGCTCCGCGATCTCTGCGAGGGCGGCTTCGATCAACGCGTCTCGCGACTCGAGGTCGTGCTCGCGAGCGTCCCACAACAGCTCGCCGATTGCCTGGAGTACGTACCCCTGTGCGGCGCTGTGACTGAAGTTGGCAGACGTGTCATAGGACTCAGCGTTGGCCAACATGCTGTCGACCGCCAACGACAAGAGACTGGGATAAGGACCGAGAGAGAGGTCCGGGTAGGGACCGAGAGTGCCGCCCGCCCCGGTCCAATCCCCCGAGACGTCGGCCGCATCGGTGGCGCCGTCTTCTTCCGACGCCGTGCTCCCCGAACCGTCCTCGTCGGTCATGCCATCTGGGCCCGACGCCCCGCCGCCGGAGACATCCTGCGCGGGCGTGTCGGAAGTTGTCGCTCCTGTCGAAAATGCAGACGTGGCCGTGTCGCCCAATGATGAGTGGCGTAAATGGAGGAACGTATACCTGTATTGTAAGTGACTCAACAGGTTGTTCTGCTTCAATTTTATTTACCGTCAATGAGCCGGCAGCCATCATCCTCAGCGTCTCCTCAAACCTTTTTGTAGCGTGTAACGCTGACTCATCCGCTACTGCTACTGCTGCT
>JAESSZ010000293.1 GCA_016763875.1 Nannocystaceae bacterium | reverse complement strand
TGGATGCTCGCGTTGGCGGCGATGAGACCACCCTTGGAGTCACCCGCGGCAAGCTTGGCCAGGTCATCACCCGCCTCAACTTTGTCCTGTTCTTTCTTCGGCAGCGCTATAAGCAGGCCGCCAAGGCGGGGGGCAAGACGGGTGCGTCGCGCGGGCTCCACGAGAACAAGATGGCGGGACCGAGGTCGCGGCGAGACCAACGTCACCGTCGCGGGACGGACGCGTGGTGTCGGCTCAACATCGAGTTTTGTGGACTCGGGCTGGCTGCAACCGACGGTCACCAACGGCGATCCGATTCCGAGCACGAGTGCGGTCGCGATGGCCCCCGTCAAACGGCGTTGCTCGTGCAGGCGCACGGTGCCCTTGTAACTCTGGGTACCAGCGTCGGCAAGGCGGTGGGTCTTGTGCCGCTCGCCGCAACCGCTCGGCCGTGACACCCTCCCGCGCCATGGTCAACAAGATGCATGCAGGCGCGTTGGGTCTCACTGCGGTGATCGATGACAGGCTACGCACACTGTTGCGGAGCCTGTACCGTGAGTCGCTGCCCTGTCCGTTGACGATCGCAGGACTGACGACCCACGGCCTACAAGATGCGGCCGGCCCGTTGCTGAACCACCTGCGCGGACTTGAACTCCCGGCGGTGCGCGCGGTGGTCGTGGCGGTCATGGCTGAACGCGAGATGGCCGCCAAGGAGCGCAACGCGTTGCTCGAACACCTCGCGGCCGGTGGCGAGGCTCCTGCGCCGACGGTCGACAATACCGATTGACACTGAACGTATTTTCAGTCACATCTGGGACTTGGGACGCCCAGCACTCACCCTTGTACCCACGCCGAGTTCTGCACCGGTACCTCAACCGGACGAACTTGAGTCGCTACCCAAACTCATACCAGCCGGCCGGCTGCTCGAACTATCGGGGGGCGAGCATGGGCCGAGCGCGCGCACGAGTACTGCCGTGGCCATGGTGGCGCATATGCAGCAGCAGGGTGAGACGACGGTGTGGCTGCAGCCGACCGGTGGACCGTTGTATCCCCCCGACCTTGCCGATGCGGGCATCGACCTCGACTCACTGGTCGTGATCCACGTTCCCGTGTCCGCGGGCCCCCACGGTGCGTGCAAAGCCGCCGAGTTGCTGCTGCGATCCGGGGCGTTTGGTTTGCTCGTGATCGACCTGAGCGCTGGTGTCCCCCCGGGTAACGGAGAGGCGTGGCAAGGACGTCTACTGGGTCTTGCCCGCCAACATCATGCGCGCGTTGTGGTCCTAACCGTCAAGCCTACCCACGCGACCTCGCTTGGACCCTTGGTTGGGATGCGTATCGAACCCACACGACAACGGGCTCCCATCGTCGATGGGCCACGCCCGCACCGAGATCCACAGCGCGGCCGACGACCCAGGCGTTTTATGGTCGAGCACACCGTACTCAAGAACAAAACCGGCAAGGCTATCGAACCTGCGCTTGAGGTCTACCGTGGGCCTTGGGGATTGTGACTTGGAGTCGTGAAGTGGGGGTCGTGTTCAGGGACTACTTGGTGTCCAGCTGAAGCTGGACCAGATGCTCTGCGCGCGGCCGTCCCCCCTGCCAATCGGTACGGGGCAAACTCGCGGAGGCCACGATGTGCATGCCCACCGCGGACGCCAGGCGATGCAGCTGCTCAACCGCCTGTACACGTTTGCCGGCAATCTCCCCGTCGCCGACAAAGAGCACCACGGGTGCCTCTGGGCCCGAAAGCACCGCCGCGATTGAGATGAGCGTTTCGCTCATCTCGGTGTCCCACAACTGCAGGGCCTGATCGCGCGTGACGTTGCGATCCGACATCCGCCTGCGCGCACCGATCTCGCCACGCTCCAAGTCGCGCGCCGTCAAACCAAGCCAGGCCCGCCGCCGTCGATGGTGCTCGACATAGTCGTAGGTGCCGCCGTAGGGCGGTGAGCTCACCACCAGATCGTAGCGCCGCTTGGGACCAATGATCTGGGGCAGCCGGCGAGCATCCCCCGCCCGCAACTGCACCCGGGGCGCGTCCTTGGTGACCAGCGCCGCCAAAGTCGCCCAACGCCCGGCAAGTTCCTCGGCTTTGCGGCCAAAGAACTGTGTCGGCACTCCGGGTGCGATGTGACGCTGAACCCGTTCGTCGACGGTATCTGCACGCTGCCGCGAAAACTTGATCACGATCGACGACAGCACGATCTGCAAGGCCCGCCGATCGAAGTCGTCGGGCAGTGCCTCGATCTCCGCCAGCAGCCCGGCCAGCTCCAGCAACACATGCGGGTCGTACCATTCGCGTTCATCGGGAAGCAGTGGCGCACGCACACGAACCTTGGCTTCCACCCGTTCCGCCGAACCTTGGACCACGGCCTTGGCCTTGGCGGAAAATTCAGAGACCTGCGCGTCATCCCGCCGCGCACACTTGACCTCGGCGATGCGCAACGCCAACGGCGACAGATCAAAACCGGTGGCCGGCAACCCGCGTCGAAACGCCTCGATGAGTACGGTTCCGCTGCCGCAGAAGGGATCGAGTACGCGGGTATTGCTGCCCGCGAGCCTGTCGATCAGAGTCCGCGCGACCCCAAAGTGCATGCGCGCGGGATAACTGTGGAAGCCGTGCGTGAGCTCGTCGTCTTCCTCGGGTGAAATCGCGGCCAGCGCCGCGGCCAACACCGCCCCCGCCGTCTTGTCCCCCTGGACAGTGGCGGTCCCGCCATCCTGCGACAACGCCCGGCGCCTCCCTCCCGGCCCACGCGCTTGAGCATCGCTGGCCCGCTCGTTCGTCTGCCCCTTCGCCCGATCGTCTGCCTGGTCGTTCGTCACAGTGCCGCGCAATGTATCAGCGGCTTGTCACCTCGCCACCCATGGCTCGTGCCCCGGAAACTGCCCTCACCTGGCGTGGCGGCGGGAAACGCGGGCAGCGGGGTCATCGCGCCAATCACCCGTATTTCGCGGTCTATACCGCCAAATTCGGCGATCCATGGACAACTGCGTAATTGTTCAGTCTAATCATGGTTGGCGCCGATGGACCGCACGAGCTGTGTCGACGTGCCCGCCCTGCCGCTGCAGTTGTTGCTTCGCGACAATCCGCAGTGGCGCGAGCACCCTACGGTGGTGGTCAAAGACGACCGACCACAAGGCGTCATCCTGTGGGCGAACGTTTTCGCTCGGCGATACCGAATCCTACCCGGGATGACCTTCGCTGCCGCGCGCAGCCTTGCCACCACCCTGCGTGCCGCCGTCGTCGGGCCCGAGGAGATTCGGAAAGCGGTCGATGAGCTGACCTGTGCTCTGTCCAACTTCTCACCCCGGGTCGAGCCCGCGATGGACCACCATCCGCAGACTCCCGAGGGGAGTCGCAGTTCCGCCAGTCGCGGCGCCAAAAACCCCATGCAGCCCGGCGTGTTCTGGGTAGATCCGCAGGGGCTCGACTGCCTGTACGGCAGCCTTGAGCACTGGGCGCATTCGATGCAAGGCGCGCTGAGCAAGCTCGGTTTTGTCGCGACGGTGGTGGTGGGCTTTCATCGATTCCGTAGTTACGCGCTGGCGCGGACCCGCCAAGGCGCGTGGG
>JAESSZ010000292.1 GCA_016763875.1 Nannocystaceae bacterium | reverse complement strand
GCTCGCGCGCCGATCGGACGTGCCCCCGGAGTCCTGAAGTGCCCGGTGCACCGCGACAGCGAGTTCTTGGGTATTGAACGGCTTCGAGAGCACTTCGATACCGTCGTCGAGCAGGCCACCACGACTCAAATAGTCAGCGCTGTAGCCCGAGAGATAGAGCACCTTCAGCGCTGGATGCTCGATGCGGAGACGTGCGTACAGCTCCGTGCCGCTCATCCCTGGCATCACCACATCGGTGACGGGCAAGCTGGGCTTGAGCCGGTCGACCAGCGCACTCGCCTCGACATTGTCCGCCGCTTCGGCGACCGCACCGAGCCCTCGAAGGGCCCGAACGACATATCCCCGCACCATCGGTTCGTTGTCCACGACAACGATCGTTGCGTCGAGCGGCGTGCCTTGCCATTGCGGTACCACGACGGCCGTTTCGGTCGCCAGCGCCTCCCGCAGCAGCGGCAAGAACACTCGAAAGATGGTGCCGTGCCCCACCTCGCTGTAGACGACGATGTCGCCTTGGTGCTGTTGCACAATGCCGTACGCGGTCGCCAGTCCGAGCCCGGTCCCCAGATCTCCTTTGGTGCTGAAGAACGGCTCGAAAATACGTGAACGGATATCGGGGGGCATGCCCGCGCCGTCATCCTCGACGCTCAGCTCAAGGTAGGTCCCGGTCGCGACGTCGAGTTGCGATGTTTCATCGATCTCCCGGGTCTTCAGCCGGATCAGAATACGGCCGCCGTCGGGCATGGCATCGCGCGCGTTGAGCACGAGGTTCATGACGACCTGCTCTAGCGGAGCGGGCTCACCCGCAATGAAACACGGTTTTGTCGGCAACTCTGCTCGGAGTTCGATGCCCTCCGGCATCGTGCGCCGCAGCAGTGGGATCAGGTCGTTGACGATGGCCGCGACATCAACGTTGCAACTGCGAATCGCACGATTGCTGCTGAACGACAACAGCTGAAGAGTGAGCTCACGTGCGCGTTCGGATGTCGCGAGAATGTCTCTGAAAGCGGCATTTTTCTCCTCGACGCTGTCGGTGATTCTCCCCAGGTCGGCGCAGCCCATCATGATGGTCAGCATGTTGTTGAAGTCGTGCGCCACGCCGCTTGCCAGCCGACCAAGTGCGTCCATTCGGTCCATCTCGGTTGCCCGGGCGCGCAACCGCATTTTCTCGGTGACGTCCGTGAGGCTGGAGAACGCAAACGACTCGCCGTCGAGTTCGATGCCCACACCATAGACTTCGACATCAACGCGAGAGCCGTCGGCCTTCAACCCCTGGGCGAGTCCGCGATACTCCTCGCCCCGCGACAACGCGTCACGAAACGCGTCGAAGACCTCGATCGACTCCGGAGCGATAAAGTCCTGTGGCGACTTCTGGAGCATCACCTCGCGAGGCCATCCGTGAAGCGCACAGGCGGCCGGATTGATGTCAACGAGCTTGCCGTCGAGAGTGTAGACGAAGATTGCGGTCGAGGTAACCTCGAACATCTGTCGGTACCATGAACCCGCTTCCGACCCGGTACCCATCCCAGACGCAAGATACCATCCCTCGAAATCTGAGAGCGAGACCTTGGCAGGGACGGAGAGCCGAAAGACCTCGGCACTGTGTTCGTCGTTCGTTGACGGCTGTTCCTGACCTGCTGAACCAACATCGTTTCACCCGTATCTGCCGCGCTTGTTCTGCGACGCCTCGGGCCACAAGCGCGCAGCAACGGGACTACTGTCAGCGAGAGTCAACCGCGTCGTGCCTCGAGCCCACACTGCGACAGCGCCACGTCACGTCACGCGGACGAGCATGGCGAGGATGCCGATGGAGACGGCGGCAGCGAGCGTGACGGCCGTGTCGAGGGTCCGCCGTCGCAGCGCCCGCCGCAGGACCTGCACAGGGGCGTCGCGTACAGTCGCGAAGAGAACAACACGTTGCGTGACGCCTGCGTCATCGCTGTAGCCGCCAGCCATCACGACGTGTGCGCCCGCTCGAATCTGCGTCCGCTGGCTCTTGCGGGTCACCGTCCAGTCGTCCGATGCCCAGTCAAGCTTGTGCACGTTGATCTGCACCGGTCCGCTCCGGCTCTCGACGACGAGGGTGTCCACGCCTCCTTCGTCATAGCTCGCGTGGAAGTCCGGGGACTCCGAGTTGGTGGGTGACAAGCTGCTCACCGTGCTACTGCGGTGAAGCAGCGCTTCGTGCTCTGCACCCGGTTCGGCGCGCACCGTGCCTTCCAGCGTCCCAGCGCCCGTGCCGTTGTGGCCGGCCAACAGCATTCGGACTCGCCCGACCTCGGCACCGTCGGCGACCCAGTACCCCAGCGCGAGCAGGCCGGCAGCCAGGGCCTGAGTGCCGAACATTAGCGAGAGCGGACCTCCAGCCAGGGTCCGAAGATGGAGGCCGCCCCCGATAAGGCCGGACGGCCACACCCCCGCGCCAAACGGGAGCACGAGCCACGCGAGCATCACCACCGGACCGAGGTAGCTCGCCCGTTGGCGTGTGTTGTCGGGCGCACGGGGTGTGAACCGCGGCAGCGAACGGGCACCCCTCGAAAATGCGCGAACGAGCATGTGTGCCATTCCGCGATCGACCGAAGGAGGCCGGAGGACTGCTCGCTGCATGAAGCGCGCGGCGAGCAGGCCCGCGATGCCCACCGCCACGCTAGCCAAGATGCCTTGCGGTACGGGGTCACGGATGATGGCGCGCAAGCTCACCGCGATCGAAAGACCCGCGCCCAACCAGGGGATCCATGCAAGTCGGGAGCAGCGTGACATGTTCGATGGTGGTTCCCCGAGGCGGGGAAACGTTCCGCTCACGCGCTTAGTCGGGGTAGAGGCGTTCTGCGAGCCCAGGGCCGGGACACGTCGTGGGCCTGAGTGCGCCTCGATGGTTGCTCGTGGCCTCGATGTCGACGGTGCCGGAGATCTGGGCGATTGAACCGTCGTCGGTGGCCGTGACGAGTCGTCATCCTCCGCTGACGAAGCGCCCGAACTCGCGATGCCGGTACCGCCCGAGTTCGTGGGGCACTAAAAGCCCACCTCGTAGCACGGACAACCATCGCCCTCACACGCGAGGGATGGATCACGGTGCTGGGGACGCACCTCGATAGCGCGACCGCCCGGCACGCGCTCGGGGTCGTGTGGATACTGTTGGACCTTCGCCTCGAACAATTCCGCACTGGGTGGCATAGACTCAAGCACCGTCACGTCCTCGTTGCTCAAGAATGGAACCTCAA
The DNA here is from genome assembly GCA_016763875.1 of Nannocystaceae bacterium. Classification (GTDB taxonomy): domain Bacteria; phylum Myxococcota_A; class Polyangia; order Nannocystales; family Nannocystaceae; genus JAESSZ01. The sequence goes on along the minus strand of JAESSZ010000292.1, from coordinate 169 downwards.
GTCGAATCGTCGCCTCCAACGGACCGGAGTCGAACGCCGTGTCGAGCACGCCGATCGCCTGCACCTCGTAAACGCAGCGGCCGGGGTCGAATTGGCCGAAGGCATCGGCCGGACAGGTTCCCAGGGAATCCGCGACGACCCACATTCCCGAGTAAGCAACGCAGCCTTC
>JAESSZ010000291.1 GCA_016763875.1 Nannocystaceae bacterium | reverse complement strand
TGTGGAAGTCGATGCCGACCACCAAGTCGAGCCAGGAACTGGCGACGCTCACGTGCTCACCTCAGTACGGGTCTGCGCCACGACAGCGACGAGTGTAGCGCGCCGCGAAACGATGCGGCATAGGTGACGCTGCGAGTGCGTGACGCGGGGAGTGCGTGACGCGGGGAGTGCGCTGGCGTCCGCGGCGGCGGTGTCGTCGGTGTTGCCAAAGAGTTCGGTGCGGTTGAGCGAGACATGGGCGTCGAATCGACGCTGCTCAGTCGCGCGTCGCGGTGCAACACCGCGGCGAATCGCGTTTCTCTGAAATGCACCTTCGGGACATCCTGGGGGGACGGATGCGGGGCAGTCTCTTCTTGCTCATGACAAAGCACCCACGGCGGTCACGCCATGCGATCCCCGCGCTCGACAGCAAGGACACGGCGGATGCTGATACCCTTGCCGACACGGTCGTCAGACTTTTCCTCGGTAAGAAGATGACCAAGGGGCTCCGAAGTACGACGACGATCAGCTTGATGGTGTTGAGCACGCGCCCGCGGAAGAGGAGCGCGAGCGCGCGTGCTGTCAGGCCATCCCAGATGACGTTGAGGGCGTCGATCTTGAGTTCGACGACGACGATCCCAACGCTGACGACTGAGGGCAAGATCGTGAGGCAGAAACCATGAACCACCGCAGGTTTTGCTCGGGAGGTTCGACCGTGAGCATCCAGCCCCACAATACGGTGACGTACGGCTGTACCCGGAGGCACGCGACCGCAATCGTCGAGGCAGCTGTTGAACAGCTCGGCGAAAACTTCGCGAGTCTCACCCGGCAACCGGCCGGTGCGGACAAGGAGGAGGCCCTTGCGGGCGTGATCGAGGGATTGATGTCGGGGCGGTTGCGCGGCGTTACACACGATGTCCTGCCGCGATTGTTGGACGCTCCAGCCGTTACCAACCTCACCGACCTCATTTTGGACGGGCCTGGAGGGGAAGAACCCATCCCCAAGGTCGACCAAACGCCGTTTGTCGACATTGTCGTCGTTCACGAGTTCGAGGGCACGCCCATCGAGGGCGTCGGGTGGACACTACTGCTGCCCAATGGCGAGAAACGCAGTGGTGTCACCACTGCGAGCGGGCGCATTCGCATCGACGACGACGACGTCTTAGGCGAGAGCGAACTCGTCCTGGATGTGGGGGAAGGTCGGGACGGCTTGTGAGGACGTATATCGTGAAGCAAGGGGAGATTCTCGCGCAGATCGTGCATCGGGAGTTCGGCACCTACGACTGCTCCGTGCTGCTGGATTTCGCGAAGAACAAGGGCCTGTTCGCGACGCGGACCGAGCACCTGCTCAGGGAGGGAGACGTTCTTTTTCTGCCGGACGTCGAGGAGTCGCAACCCAAGGGGATGCAGCTAAAGCTGAAAGGCGAGAACGTGTTTCGGCTCGGGGGCCGCGCGCGGCAGATCGCCGTGAGGTTGTTGGACGATGAACGCAAGCCACTGTCGAATGAGGCATACACATTCTCCGTGGATGGCAGCGCCGAGCGCGAAGGCGTGACCGATGCGAAGGGCTACCTCCGAGAGTCGGTGCCGCTTCACGCCAAGCGTATCTGCATCAGAACCAAACTGAGGCGGCAAGAGTTGGGGCTGGGGGTGATGGATCCAGTACACACCGTCTCAGGCGTGCAGCGCAGGTTGAACAACCTCGGCTATCACTGCGGCGCCGCAGACGGCGTCGCTGGTCCGAGCACGCAAACCGCACTGCGGATGTTCCGAGAGAACCAACAGCTTGCTGTGGATGGCATCGCTGGTGATGAGACTCGTGCCAGGTTGGCGCAGGTGCACGGTGAATAGCCTCGAGCGGCTGAGGCTGGCCGCGAGCGTGCATGCCGTCACGCTGCACGAGCTCAACGCCGCGGGACCGTTCAAAGATGATTCCCCTGAACATTGGGAGGCCCTGCAGGGTAGGTGGGCGGTCGCGGAGCGGGAGCTCAAAGAAGCGACTGAGGCGTACGCCGAGGACGTGGGGGACGGCGACGGCGATGACGATTCCGACGATGACGACTCCGACGATGACGACTCCGACGATGACGATCCCGCCAACAATTACAATGAGGATCACGACGATGATGACCACGTTGAACCGCAGGGCGACTCCGAAAAGGGGATCTCGGACACTGGCACCTCGGTTGTGCTCGACCCCTCCCAAGACGACCCGACCGTCGTCGTCGTCGGTGACTCAGACGAGAAACTGGATGCGGCGATCCTCAAACTGACTGACACCCTTTGCCTACCGGAGCACTTCGTAAAAGCGAGGCTCAAGGACAAATCGGGCACGCGTCTCAAGGCTGCGTATCCACTCGCCCTCGCGGCTCTCAGCGGGGGCGCTGACCTCGAAGAGCAAGCCATGACTGTGCTCCGCACCGTCGCCCTCGATTTCGTACACAACGAGGAACAGTCCATCTTCGACTTGCTCAAGCCCGGCGTGTGGAAGGAGTTCAAGGACATCGACTGGGACGACCATGATCACATTTGGAGCCGCGGTACCAAAGGTCCGAATCGCGAGAAGTTCAAGAAGTTGGTTCAAAAAGTGCTTCCCAAACTCCGGGCACAGAGAATGCCAAACGGGATGCGGCCTACCGAGAGCGGCGCGCTCGTTCTCAAGGCCAAGAGCCCGAACTGGGATGACCGTAGGGATGAGTGGTCGACGTTCTTCGAGGAACTCTGTGAGCATGTTGGTCCCAAGAAGACAAACTACGTCAACAAATGGGCGGCGGAGTCGCTCACGGCGATGCAGGAAGAGGCTAAAGAGGACGGGCTCAAGAAGCTCCACGCCGACTACGGGACCCGTTGCACGTTTCGATCAGAAGCCAAAGAGGAAGCGAGGCGGGTCAAGAAGGAGGAGCAGAGCGGAAAAAAGAGGAGGAAGTCCCATTCCAATCACCAGATGGGCCTTGCGATCGACTTCAGGCTTCACGCCAACGGCGCAGTAAACGGTTACGAGGAAGTCACCTACAAGACCTGCTCAACGAAGACACGATCCTGCATGAGTGGCTACTACTCCCCCGTGGCAAAGTGGCTGTGCGTTTTTGGTGAGTCCCATGGTTGGTACCCCCTGTGGCCTGAGCCTTGGCACTGGCAGTACGTTCCACCGGG
>JAESSZ010000290.1 GCA_016763875.1 Nannocystaceae bacterium | reverse complement strand
GCCACATAAGACCAGAGCCGCCGCTGCCAGCAGGGCCCCTTCCCGCAGTCGGTCGCTCACCGACTGACCCCGCGCCTGTATCGACTTCCACCAGAACCCACACTCGTGGTCGAGCACCCGCTCCAGCACCTCGGAGGCTGTTGGCTGTATTTGCGGTGTGTCCCCGTCGCCCAAAGCCTGCAGTAGTGCCTGCATGTGTAGGTACAACACACGCTCCCCTTGTCCCTCTTCGAACACCGTTTGTTGGCTCGCCGCACTGGTTCCGGATGCAGCCTTTGCCCCCTCGATGTCGAGGAACCGGGCCTTGGCTATTGAGAGCCCTCGGGCTCTATCTTCCGCCGCCTTGTACAGCGGGCCCAGGCGGACGACCTCGTGGGCACCGAGGCACGCTTCGACCTCCACGTCGTCTTGGCGGCGGAGGTCGCGAAGCCACGACCCATCGTCTCGGGCTAGCAGCACCACCCGCATCGGCGGCCCTTCCCGGCGCCGAAGCATCGTCCGCACAACTGTCGCGGCGTTCGCTGGCTCGCAATCTGCGTAGTCGAGCACCACCAGTCGTGGCGCTCGGCCCAGCGTCAATACGGCGAGGTCCTCGGGTAGTTCGTTCTTGAGGAACCCGGCCAGCCAGGGCTGGTCGCGGTTCCGGAGCCGCTTGCACCACTCCAGCAGTAGACGGGTTTTGCCGGCGCCGCTTGGGCCCACAATAACCTGCACCCCGTTGCGCTCCGGCCCATCGGTGAACCGCCGCAGTATCTCCAGTACGTCGGTGCGCCCGTCGAAGGGCACCGCCTCGTATGCTGCTTCGAGCAGCCTCGCCGGTTGCCCTGTCCTAGGGGCACGGGCCGCCCAGGGCTTGAACGCTCTCACCAGCGGTTGGTCCTCGACTGCAATTGAGGTCGCCGAATGGGACGTGTCAGCGGTATTGACGTTCCTTCCACTGAAGCTCTCCTGTTGGAGGGCTGAGGGGTCGTCCGCTACGATGTCGGTCGTTGGCCAGGGCGCTCTCGCTGGACCCTCGGTGCCAAGAGGGTCGCCGGCTAGCTCGTGAGCCACGGCTAGCAGACGATCGAGTGCCGTTGCTTCGTTCCGACCAAGGTCGCCCCGCCATGTGACCACCGAGGTGGTCGGAAACGGTGGCGCACCGATCGAAAACCCCACGACGCGGCTTGAGGCCAGGGCCACCGGATTCCACTCCTCAGTCGACAGATCCGACAGCCGAGAGTCGGCGAGCAGGACGACGTGCTTGGCTCCGGCCAGCGCCGTCCGAAGGTCGAGCACCGCAGTCTCGGAGTCGATTGTTAGCTGTTTGGTCCCAGCCGGCCACCGTGACAACTGTCCGGTAGCCCATCTGAGATGGGCCCCATGATATCTGGAACCCAGCACACAGAACATCGATCGCGGCGCTCCCAACACGCTGGCGACGAACTCCGTGCGGGGCAGGGCTGCGCGCAAGAAGAGCAGATCCGTGTAGGTCACGCTCGTCACGAGCAGCAGTATTCGCGTTTCGCCAAGCGCCCCCGCCAGGCGCCGTGCGGCCTGCACGAGTCCAGGCATCAGGTCCGACTCGCCGGCCTCGTGCAGGCATCGCACGATAGCGAACTCAAGTCCTTCGCTGGAATCGAGGTGCAGCACCTTTGCGTACCGTGACTCGCGCAGAAGGCCGAGTGTGTTGACAGCGTCGTCGAGCCGCCTGGAGGTCTGCTCTTCGGGCAAGCGGTAAAGCGTAGCGTTCCCTTGCCGATCTAGCATCGCTCCCAGGGCGGAGACCAGCGCGTGCTGCTCCGGATCGAGGCGGCCCGAGGGCCAAACCGGCGTCGGCCACCGCTGATGATCGATCGCCTCACCGATAGGCTCGGTCGACCACGAGGGCTCGATCGAGCGGTGGGAATCCAGCAGGATTCCACGTTCCAACTCAAGGCGTGTCTCAAGCCGGCCGATTGAGGTCGGGGCAGCCATAGCGAGCCAGGCTTCGCGAGAGGGTCCGTCTCGCCATAGGCGATATGTGAGCCAATCCTCTTGAAATCGGCGCGTATCCAGCCACCGCGCCGCCGCACCTCGATCCCCTCCGAAACGCGGTTTGAGGAGATCGACTAGGTTGTCGACCGCCCTTTGCTGTGGATCCGGACCCACGGTCCGGTGGACCCGATTGCGGACGGACCAGAAGTCGGGCGCCAGCCGTTGTAACTCCAAATACGCAGCATCGGCGGCGGCCGCATCCTCACCCGCAACTAGGATGACGGCACATCGTCCACTGCGCATCAGCCACTCGCGATCGGTGTTGAGCGCGCGAAGAGCCGCGTGTTCTCGCTCGTCCATGGGGTGGACCACATCCTAGAAGATGATGTTCTGTGCCGCCGTGTCCTCGTACGCGGCGGCACAGAGCCGATCTCGATCTGAGGCTAGAAGCGCCTCGATGACCCAGCCTGGAGGACGTCGGGCCTCGATTTCAGCCCGCACCGTGCGGGCTCGCTCGGTCACGACCAAGTGGATGCCTCCGCTACCCAACCCGATCGAATCGAGCAGATCGACGACGACCGATAGGCCGTGCGGGCCCAAGGAACTGCTCATCGCTAGAGCCTACTCGGGGTACCCTCAAGCAGATCGGCGACGATGGGGTTGAGCCCCAACCATCCCGGCTCGTTCGGATACTCGACCACCGCAAATGCGGCGAGGAGCTTACTGAGCAGCTCGGGGTCGATCTCTTGGGGGGCGGGTGCTACCTGCTGCTGGCTACGGTGGCCGTCTCCCACCTGGTTGAGGAAGCCCCGGTACTGCTGCACGAACATGTTGTAGTCGGCGCGAACACGCTCAAGGGCCAGCTCGAAGCACTTTTGATCGGCCAGCGTTTTGCCATCCATTGCCGCGATCTCGAAGGCGTGACTCAAGAGCCGCGAGAGCTCGCGAAAGTTCCCCGCAGTGTAGTGAAGCACCCGATCCCACTGCGCGTCCGAGAGTCTGATGACGTCGGATAGTGGCTTCCTGCCAAGCCTGCGTAGCACTAGTTCGGTCATCACCTGTCTGCCTTCGGCAAGCATGGGACCGTCACGGCTGGGCACTAGCTTTACGTTAGCGAGTAGGTAGCGGTTGGACTGACCCCGTTTGAGCGACTCGAAGCTGGGGTCGTGGTCGACCTCAATGGGATAGCTGTAGAGCGCTGCGCAACGCGGGCGCAGCAGCATGGGCAGCTGCGCCTGGAAAACTCTGCGACGCACATCGTCGCTGAGGATCTTGTCGAGATCATCGATGACGAACAGAGTTTTTCGCTGTGTGTAGGCTTCGAGGGACGCATTGAGATCGTCGAGTAGGTCCATGACCTCGTCGAATCGACCGTCGATGAACTCGCGAAACTGCGTTCGGGCTGGCGCGGACTCCTTGAAGATCGCCGTGAACCACCCGAACACGTTGAGGTTGACCTGCTGCAGTTTCGCCCGAGGCTTTAGAGTCTTGAGGATTCCCCGCAAATCTTGAACCGCAGCGCGTGCTTCGAGATCCTCGAATTTGGCATCCTGATGGGCGTCGCGGAGGAACTCGACGAGGTGGGCGATCATCACCGCAATGATCTGGCTGGCATCCGTCTCAACGAGGTTGAGGTAGTCATGGATGGTAAAACCAAGCAGCGTGTACTTCTGGGTGATCTCCGGATCATCCCAGAGAGCGTACGCGGTGGTCGACTTGCCTGCGCCCTTGGCCCCCGTAAGGAAGTACTTGGTGCCCTGTTGTTGGCTGTGGAGCAGCGCGAATCGAAGGCGCTGGCGGGGATCGTTCGGCGTGCCCCCCTGAATCAGGGTGGGGTCGAAATAGTACTCCCAATCCTCACCTTGCTTCGGTGACTTGGGCTGCATGCCCCAACGTTCCCGCCACCGGTTCTGCTGCTCGATGACTGCAGTGGGCAGCAGCGGATGCTGCGTGAAACGTTCTCTGAGAGCCATCATGGGCAGCGGCAATTGGGGCCTCCTTGCATACGGCGTCGGCATAAAATAGCACAGCCCCCACTGCGGTCGCGTAACCGCGCCGCTCACCTCAGCCTTTGCCGCAGGTTGTTATCCCTGCAGCCTGCCTAGAAACTGCCACCAGGGGGCGAGTGACGGCTGGATAGTGTGGATGGACGTCGGATGCGGTTACGCCCCCCGCCCGCGGCCGCCGAGCATCGCGGGCCGCGGCCCACGTTGCGAGCGAGTCGGGCTCAGCATGGCCAACCTGTCGAATCACCTGAATGCCCCACGGTGCCCCCCGGCATGGGTCCAAGCTCACTCCCAAGCGGTGCGCTAAAAGACCGCGCCAGTCGCGCTTGCACCCTTCACGATGTGATCTGTCGGCCTCGCTGTCAACTTCGCAAGCCCATCAAGGAGACTCCCCCAAGAGGAAACAAGGGGACCCACGCGAACGCCCTCGCAAGCGCATGGTGTGTCGCCCGCTTGCTCGCAAATGTACTCGCCGAGATGGCGACGAGCATCGAAACTTCAGTCCTGACTAGGCCGAATGTTGTAGCCCCGTGTCAACCGGGAACCTGCGAGAGGACGAATCCGATGGAACAAACTCACAAGACTCGACCCCATCTGGGCAGGTGGGCGGCGACGTCACGCGGCAGCCAAGAAGCCCCTCGGGCGCGCTACCGGGTCTTGGACCAGCACCAACGGTCGGGGTCGGTCTTGACCGCCTTGAGGTACTCGCTGGCGGCGGATCGCCAGTCGGCGGGCAGCCCGGAGGCCTTGTCGATGGCGTAGTCGAAGTAGTATTTCGCGCCGTCGCACCACCCGACATTCATCGCCGAGACGCCGCCGTAGTACCAGGCAAACGGTGTGGCGTCGGCGCCGGGGTTGTCGATGATCATGTCGTAGCTGGCATCCAGCGCCTGGCCAGGGCGCTTTTGCTGGTGGAGACTGACCACGATGTTAAAGCGCGCCCACGGAGCGCGGTCGTCCTTTCCGAATCGTTCTACGAAGCTCTGGAACATCGCGCGTGCGTCCTCGTGCTTGCCGGCGGCCATTGCCTTGACCGCGGCGTCGTAGAGTTCGGTTTTCGTCTGGCCCTTCGGAGCATCGGGCGGCCCGTCGAGCGTGACGACGTATGTTTGCATTTCGCGGTCGAGGTAACCGCCGGCGGGCGCGATGCGAACGCCGATGGCCGAGCCGCTCCAGATCGTACCGTCCTTCGCCCGCCCAATGAGCTTGGCTTCGCGGCCCTGTCGTCCAAGAGTGAGCTCCGCACCGGCGGGCACGACGACCTCGGGGGCCGCCGACAGATCGCGGCTCGGCGTCCAGCGATACCCTTTCCCCTTCTTCTTCCGCACGATCGCCTGCACGCGGAGCGAGCGTCCGGTCGAGTTGCGAACGGTGAGGCGACGCTCATAGCGGCGCTTGGGTTTCGCGACCTTCTTGCCGGGATACATCTTGGCAATGAAGCTCTTGTCCAACGCCGAGAGCTCTCTTTTTCCGCCGAACCCGACGCCGTCGGTCGTGAACTCGGGCGGGAACGCGTAGTGCATGATGGAGTTGGGGTCGTAGTCGGAGGCGTCGACGACGTTCGGCGAAATGCGCTCGAAAACCCACTTGTCCACATACGGTCGGGACCACCCGTAGGCGGCGTAGTATTGGTACACCGCATCCTTGTTCCAGCTGTAGGACGCCTTTGGGCTCTGATGCTCGTGGTACAGGCCGAGGGCATGCCCAAACTCGTGAAGTACGACCCGGGCAAAGTCGGGCGAGGCGAGCTTGCCGTCCATGTGACACAGGTTCATCGAAGGCTCGCCGCGCTCCGCCCGCATCCGCGAAGAGGTGCCGAGCGCGGACGTGCACCCTGGTGCGTCGAAACGGATCAGAATGTCGGCGTTGGCGGGGGCCGTACCGAAATGGAAGTCCCACTTCAGGTTCGCATGCTCGGTCCAGACCTCAGCCATTTGGGCCACCGCCTTCCGCGCCTCGGACGACCCATCCATGAAGCCGACCTTCAGGGTCGCGCCGACGGGCCAGTCGTAGCCGCGGTGAAAGACAGCGCCCTCCATCCCCTTTTTGCCGGATGAGCCCGCTTGCGGCGCTTGGTCGGGCAGGCTGGAGGCACACGGATGAAACGCGACCTTCGCCGGGCTCTTGAGTGCCCGGAGCCTGAGGGGTCGGCGACCCTGCTTGCTCGCGACCAACGCCTTGCTGGGCTTGACGGTTTTCGACCTGCGAACCCGCAGCGCGGACGATGGGCGCGACCGGCTGCCCTTGCCCGACTTCACCGCCTTGGTGGACTTCGCTCTCACGAAGTTGGACGGAACGGTTCGCTTGGAGCGACCAACGCGAGAACTAGGCGCCTTCCGAGGCTTGGGGCTTGGCGCCGCCGATGCTGGCGCGGTGAGCAGGAGGGCCAACAACGCGACGGTGGTGCGCAACATCAACAGGATCGTCCGAGACAGTCGTAGCGCCCCCGTCGACCGCTCACAAGACACCTGTGCGCGCGAGGGCACGCGGGCAGTGCGCCAACGCTCGAGGCTCGAGTCCAACGGCGTTCGGTGTGGCTTGCCCGGGGTGGTCGTCGCTGTGCGCCAGCTGGTGCCAAGCGGTAGGCCACGCGGGGTCGCCGTACAGCGCCATGGCGCTTAGGTACTTCCAATGGGGATTTTCGCGTCGGCGTTTGGCATCCGTTGAATCACGCCCGTCGTGACGCCAGGGGAAAATGCGGCGTAGCAGCACTGTGTGGGGACGAGGCTGAGACTGGCGATCTGAGGGAACCAAACCGGGCCCGGCGGGAAAGCACACCCCAGATGGCGTCAATGAACCTCGATGTAAATCACTGGAACCTCAGCGCCGTCCTCGTGACGGCTCTGGCGGCGGGGTGCGGTCCCACCATCCAGCTCGATGACGCAGGTGAGACCGAGGGCGTGAACGACGATGACGGGGTGGACACCGGGGTGGACACCGGGGTGGCCACCGATGTCGACGTGACGGTTCCCCCACAGTGCTCGGACAACGCTGACTGCGACATCGGGTCCGTGTGCGACGGCGGCGAGTGCGTCCAAGAGTACGACGACTACGACCACGACGACTACTACGATGACTGCGGCATCGAGTGCTGCGACGGTGACTGCGGCTACTACGAGGACGACTGCGAGGTTGACTCGGACAGCGAATCCAACCAGGAGTGCGTCGATAGGGGCTATGCGACGAGCTACTGCGAGCCGCTACCCCAGCTTCCCGAGTGCGGCGGTGACCAAGCTCCACAGCTCGCGCCCATACCGATCAACGGCGCCGGGGACGGGGACGTCGTCGCCCTGGCGTTCGTCGACGCCAACATGGACGGACTCGCGGACCTCGTGGTCGCGCGACAAGACCGCACCGATCTGCACTTGGGCCCGCTCACCGAGTCAGCGGTCGCACTTCCTGTCCCTGCGGGATCCGCCGTGCAAGACGCAGTGTCGGCAGACATCAACGGAGACGGTACGCCGGACATCGTGGTCGCTTTGGGGTCGGACGGGATGGCTGTGTTGCTCGGCGACGGGACGGGCGGCTTTGCGCTTGGGTACGAGTCCGGCAAAGACAACGGCACGGTGGACCAAGTCCTTGCCGTCGACTTTGACGGCGACGGCAACATGGACGTGATCACTTCGGGTAGCCAGTTGCAGGTTCGTTTCGGCGATGGGACCGGGCCGCTCGGACTTGGCGCCACGATGTGGGACGACGCCATCGACCATGTCGCGCTGACGTCCGCCGAGGGCTCTCCGCCCACCGTGCTCGCAGCCGAATCGAGCAGCGTCCGCGAGTGGCAGATCGGCGTGGGCACGGACACCCGAGAGTACGGCACGCCGCTGTCACACTTCGCGGTCGAGCAGTGGCTTCCGCTGTCCGCCGGGAGCGGCGCGGAGCACGGCCTCCTCGCCGCAGGCTCTACCCAAGGCTCATTGGTCTTGGATTTCTCCGGGGGTGGAAACACAGCCCGCTTCTGGGCCCCATCGTTGTCCTTCCAAGACGGTGCCACCGGCGATTTGATGGGCGACGGCAACCATGACTTCTTGCTGCTGGGTGCCGACGGCTTGGGGCTGACGTACATTGGGCACATCCCCGGTGCGCTGAGCTGCCAGCTGGCGTACGACGTTGGCGACATCACGGCGCTGGCGAGCGGCGACATCGACGGCGACGGTCGAGCGGAGATTGTGACCTCGTTCGGTCCCGATCTGACGCTCTTCGTCGCGCAGTGAACAGCCGTGGGGGCACGGCAGCGACGATTCGTTGCCGTTGAGCGCTAAGCCGAGCGTCGCCCCTCCAGGCGCGTTCTGTGGCACGATTGAATCGCGCTGAGTGCGCTGGTCACTTTTTTGTCAGGCTCGCCCCCTGCGGTGGAACTGGGTGGCTGAATGTTCTCAACGATGACCGACGGCCAGTTGTGCGTGGCCAGTGCCGAGGGCCAGCGCGATGCGTTTGTCGAGCTAGTCCGGCGACACCAGGGGCTCGTGTGCGCGGTGACGTACGCGGCGACGGGCCGACGCGATCTCAGCGAAGACCTCGCCCAGGAGACGTTCCTGGTGGCGTGGACCAGTGTGGCTCGCGTCAAAGTGCCCGAGCGCGTGGCCGGGTGGCTCGCCTCCATCGCGCGCAACCTCGGTCGCAAGAGTCATCGCGCGGCGGTGCCCGAGCCTCTCGCTGGGCTCGCCCTGTGCGGGGTTTCTCCGGATCCCGAGGCCACGATGACCGCCGAACAAACGCGGACCCGACTTTGGGAGATCCTTGGCACACTGCCGGTCCGCTACCGCGAGGCCATGGTGCTGTACTACCGCGAAGAGGAGTCGGCGCGGCGCGTGGCCGAGCTGCTGGGGATCTCGGTTGCGGCGACGGAGCAACGTCTGTCGCGCGGGAGACGGTTGCTGCGGGACAAGGTCGAGCGCGAGCTCTCGCGGCAGCTGGCGGGCAGTCGGCCAACGGCCGGCTTTACGCGACGTGTCGCCGCGGTGCTTCCTGTACTCCCGCCGTTGGGTGCAAGCGCGGGGGCGCCTGCACCCGCGGGGGATCCCGCGCTCGGATGGCTTGTGCGCGGTGTCGCGGCGAACAAGCTGCTGGCTGGCGTGGTCGCTCTGCTTTCACTTGTGCTCGTGGTCTATGGACTCGTCCCTGCGCAGGCGGACCACGCCGAGGCCAAAGGGCCCGTCGTCGTTGACAAGGCGCGGTCTCGGCCGGGACCGCCGGAGCCTGGGATGGGCCGCGAGGAGGGACTTGTGGCCACGGGGCGGGTTATTGGCGCCGCAACTGGCACGGCGTTGTCCGAAGCGGTCGTGACGATCACATTGCCGGACGGTCGCCCAGCCTACGTCTCCGAACCCGGGCAATCTCGCACGCTCGCGGTCGCTCGTGTGGTCGCGGATGGGCACTGGGCCCTGCGCGGCTTACCTCCGGGGCGCTACACCGTCAGCGCCTCGGCGCCGGGCTATCTCACCGCCAGTGCGGCGCTGGCTGTGCTCGCAGCGAGTCGCCCCCGTG
>JAESSZ010000289.1 GCA_016763875.1 Nannocystaceae bacterium | reverse complement strand
TGAAACATGCGTTGGGTCGAATCTGCGGAAAGTGGGGACATCGTCCGCACCTTGGCGCGCTGGCCGACAAAACGTTGGAAGTGAGACAGCAGCGCCAATGGTCGGTCGAGACCCGGCGAGCTGACCTCGAGAACGTAGGCAGCCGACAACAACTGCGCGAGAAACCCCTCGGGCTCGGCCGCTTCGGCTGCGTCCAGCGCATTGCCGCAGATCGGGCTCATGCGAGCGCAGTCCGCCAGGCGGATCCCGTCGCGGCCCTCGTCCGAGCCGTCCTTGAGCTCTGTCACTGGCTCCGGGTCGGGTGCGTCGTCAGACGCGGCGGTCGGCGTCTTATCTAGGAAGATCTGCAACCGGCGCGTATGGCCAGACTGCGCCCACTCGGTGTGAACGAGCTCGAAGCCCATCGACGTGGCGACCGGCTCAAGCACCGCTCGAAGCACGCGCACGCGGGCCCGCTCTGCTTCCCCAACGTTGGGGGGAGCAGTGCCACGGTCCCGCGGGACCTGTCGCTCATCGAGCGACGCGGCATCGGTGGGCTCGTTCATGGGGCTTGGTGTTCACGCGGAGGAGAAGGTACCGGAAGTCCGGCGGATCGGGGTGGGTGTCTCAAACAACAAAGAGCGGGAACCCGGGGGTGCCCACTCCCGACAACAGTTGTCGAGGTGTGAAGACGAGCACCGATTAGCACACACCTAGATCGGTCGCAACCGCTCGACGAGGGCCGCCCTACCGGCCTTCGCTGGGACATCGCGTCATTTGCGCAGATAGGCAACGTCGCTCGGGGTCTACCGCTCAAGGAGCGACTCTCGTAGATTGCCGCCATGCGGTCCTTTACGGCCGCCCTCGCGGGAAGATGCGCGCGGGCGAACGAGCCGGACACCAACGTGGTGGACCTGGCCACGGGTTCGACCGCCGTGGAGGCGTGTCCATGAGCGCCACAGACGCGCCCGGCAAAGACACGCCCACGCCCAAGGCCAAGGGCGCGCCCGGCAAAGACACGCCCAAGGGCGCTGGCGACAACGCAGGTATGGGCGGGCTGTACGCGCTGATGGACCGCTACATCGACGGCGACCCCAGGCATTCACTAAGTTGCACGCGATTGTGGGGCCTCGTCTGCGCGGTTTTCTGATCCGACTGGTTCGCGATGAAACCGCGGTGGACGATCTCGTCCAACTCACCTTGCTCAAAGCTCACTTGGCCCGCGGACGCTTTGCTCTGCAAGGTGGAGATCCCGACGGCGCGGTCCAAGGCTGGTATTTCGCGATCTGCCGCAACGTCGCGATGGATCACCTGCGCAACCGCTACCGCGGCAAGAACCGCATCGCCAATCAACCAAGCGATGGGAGCGACCCCATGGTCGACCTCGCCGATGCGGGGCCCAACGTCGAGGAACTCGGGCAGGCGACGGAACGGGAGGACGCGATCATCGACCGCGTCCGTACTGCCATCGACCGGCTACCGGCCGGACAGCGCGAGGTGGTCGTGCTTCACAAACTCCGCGGGATGAGCATGGCCGAGATCGCAGATCGTTTGGCGGTCCGTGAAGGCGCCGTGCGGGTCCGAGCCCATCGCGCCTACAAGACCTTGGCGCGCATGTTGTCGCGCGGGCAGATCGACGTGGTCGCGTTCATGTGGCTGAGTTCGGCGAATGCCGACGTTTCGCCGCCTGCCGCGCTTGCACGCGCTGAACACGGGCGACTCGCCGGGCAACCGCAGCGTACAGCGCAGGTCCCCCCACCTGGTGGGTCGCGCAGATCAGGTGCGTCGTCTCGTCATACATGACCGCCACGAAAACCTCGTAGGCAGGGGCCGGACGCAACGCCACGACGATGCGCTTGATGTCGTCGAGTTTGATGCTGCGTCGGCCGGCCTGCTCCGGGAAGACCAACGTGCGCCCGATGAGGAACGAGGCCCGGGGCAGCCGGGAGTACGCGAGATCCCCCAGCCAGCGCACGATCAACAGCGACACGAGCAGCAGGACGACGCGAACGATCCAGGGGTAGCCGCCCGCGAGTGAGATCCACGCGTCCGGCAAACGCACCAGCAAGGCGATCACCACGAACACGATGGTCAATCCTGCGAGGAGGATCCAGGTCGCGACCGCGGTCCAGTCCCGTGGCCGCGCCACGAGGATCGGCGGCCGCAGCGGCACGAAGAGCATCACCCGATGGTAGCAGCGGCGACCGCTTCGGCGTTATCGTCGGCCGATGTTGTCTTGGTCGTCACCCCGGGTCTTGGGCATGGGCATCGTTTGGGCGGCGGTTTGCGGCGTGGTCTTGGCCACGGGCTGTGCGGGCTCGGGCCAGTGCACGGAAGCGACGTGCGAGCACGAGGCCGTCGTGACCTACCCCGCGGGACTACTCTCGGGCCCGTACGACCTGACGCTGTCATTTGCGGGGCTCCCTGAGTTGACCTCGCGTTGCTCCGACCCTGGCGCGCCCGAACTGGCCGACAATCCCGAGGGCGTCACCTGCGATCTCGCGGGTTTTCAGCTTACTGGGGAGATCGCCGGTCAACGGACCGTGTCGGTGCAGTTGCTCGACGTCCCCTCGGGCGAGGTCATCGTTGCCGGCAGCGAAGTGCGCCTCGAGGCGGTCGGCGAGTCACGACCCAACGGGCCGGATTGCGACCCCGTCTGTTTTGTCCGCAACGGCTCGCTCGACGCTGTCGCTGCGGAGTAGCCCGAACCGGGAGCGCAGTCCGAGACCGCAACGCGGCAGCTACTCGAACTCAACGCGCAGCGAGTAATCGCCGCCATCAAGCCCAGCCTCATCCACCACGATGTAGTACTGGCCTGGCCCGTCGATGTACGCCTCAAGTTCGGCGGTACCTGGGATTCCCGTGTCCCCATCCCGGGCGCACCCGAGTTCCGAGGTCGCGCCACAACCGGTCCGAAAGCTGACCACGGGCGAAAACCCGTTGGTACCCGTCGCCGAGATGTACATGAAACCCGGATACGACGCCGTCAGCGGGAACATGTTCTCGCGGCCCGGACCACCGCAGAACCCGTCGATCCGACCATGGCCGGGCGAGAACGTATTGCCCCAAACGAAGGTCGCCCCGGACACCTGGTTGATGAACTCGGGGTGGACCGGGCACTGATCCAGCGCGGGCGCGCCATACACGACATCGAAGGCGTAGTTGCCCGACTGCCCTTTCTTGGAGTCGACGGTGACCGTGTACTCCAAGCCCGCCTCGACCAGAAAGTGAAACGGGGCCTCGATGATGTTGCGGTCACACACCAACTCGATGCCCTCACCGCCACAGCCCTCGAGTTCGACGCGGAGAACGGGGTCGAACTCCGTCGAGGCATCAAAGATGATCTGGACATCGGTCGTCGAGGTGGCGAGGAGTACGTACGCATCCTCGGGGCCATCGTCGCGGCCGCATGTGCCCTCAGACAGACTGCCCCCGCGCGCCAATTCGCCCGAGACGGCAGCGTCGACGGTGGGCAGCACGAGCCTGTCGTTGCAGCTGCCGATGCGATCGGGATCGACCGCGTCACCGTCGTCGGAGCCACCACCGTCGTCCGGGAGTAGCTCGACCGGGATCAACGGATCTGAACGCAGCCCGCAGCCAAGCGCTACTACCGCCCAAAGTGCCACCACGCCACGCAGGATCACCATACACCCGAGGTTTAGCACCCGCGTGAGAGCCGCGTCAAAATGGAGGCCTCACGTCGAACGCCAAATGCGCTCGACCTGCAGTTTGAGGCGCGCCTCGCCCCGGAACCGGCCCATGTACGGGACGTAGATCAAACCGATGGTGTCCCCCACTGCCGGTCGGTCCTGCGCCTGGCCAAATGCGATCGCATCGAAGCGCGCTTCCCCCTGGGAGACCCGCAGGGCGAGATGCCGAACGCCAACGACTTTGGCCGACGAGACCCGCACATCATCGGAATAGAAACGGGGGGGCTCAAAACCGACGCCGTACGGACCCAGGCTGCGCATCGCTTCGACCAACTCCGGGCAGACCTCGCTCAGCGGCAGCGCCATGTCCACAACTTCGGTGTCTTCGGTCGCGCCTCGTGACAGCCCCTGCTGCGCTACCGCGGCGTCGAAACGTTCGGTCAGCGCCTCGAGATGTTCCGCCATCACCGTGACCCCCGCCGCTTGCGGGTGCCCGCCGCAGCGCACGATGATGTCGCTGCACGACAGCAACGCCGCACGCACGTCGATGCCCTCGACGCTGCGAACCGAGCCCCGTGCCTCACCGGTCGCGCGGTCCACAGCGAGAACCAAGGCTGGCCGGCCGAAGCGCTCCACCAGTCCTGCGGCGGCAATCCCCACCACCCCCGGCAGCCACGCGTCGTGATGCACAACCAGACCTGCGCGTTGTTCCAACCTGGGATCGGCAGCGAGGATCGCCATCGCGTCCGCCACGGTGCGCTCGGTGTGCTGCTTGCGTTGAGCATTGAGCGCCTCGATCTGCTCGGCCAGCGGCGTCGCCTCGGCGTCGGTGCGCGCTCGGAGCAGCGACAGCGCGGGCATGGCCGAGCCCAACCGCCCCGGGGCGTTGAGGCGTGGGCCGAGTTTGAATCCGAGGTGGCTCGCGTCGAGCGGCTCGGCGTTGTCGACCCCCGCTCGCTTCAGTAGCGCCTTGAGTCCGGGACGCCGCCGCTGGCCGAGCAGGCGCAGCCCATGGGTGACCAACACCCGGTTTTCGTCGTGCAGCGGCATCATGTCGCACACGGTGGCGAGCGCGACCAGGTCGAGCCATGCGCGCGGGTCGGGCACCTGTTCCCGCTTGGGCGCCAAGCGAGTCCGCAGGGCCGCGCACAAGTAGAAGGCAACGCCAGCCGAGCACAGCCCCTTGAACGGGAACTTGCAAGCGTCTTGGTGCGGGTTGATGAGCGCGTCCGCGGGCGGCATGCGCTCGGGCACCTGGTGATGGTCGATGACGATTCGCCCGATCCCGCGGTCGGCGAGCCAGGTCAATGCCTCGATGTCCGAGGTCCCGCAGTCGCCGGTCAGCACGAGCCCTGCCCCTGCCTCGGCAAACGACGCCGCGTCTTTGACGGTGAAGCCGTAACCCTGGCCGCGATGCGCAACCTTGACCACGACCGTGGCGCCCAACGCCTCGAGGTAGGTCGACAAGATCGCCGCGGTGCTGACCCCGTCGACGTCGTAGTCGCCGAACACGCCGATCGTCTCGTTGGTGTTCAGCGCCAACTCGATGCGGTCCAACGCAGCGGAGAATCCGGCCATTGCGTCGGGACGGCGTAGCGACGCGAGTTTGGGCGCGAGCAAACACGCTTGGTCCTCGGGAGACACGACACCACGTGCCCGCATCAAGAACGCGACGATCGGCGGTACCGACAATCGCACTGCGTCCGCGTCAGCCGACGCCAGGTCACCGTCTGGGCCGCGCAACTCGACGTTGGGACGCGGCGGCGCGCACCGCCGGCCATCGCCGGCCTTGGCCCCACTGGACTTGCCGGGTGTCGCGGTGTCCTCGGCTGGTGGGGACGCAGCGCGCTGACTCTCTGTTTGGGGGGCGGCGCTCACGTGCATCGCCCCGACAGTGCCACGGCCCGCGGAGGGCCGCAGCGGCTAGTCCGACTCTTCGGGCGGATTTTCGGGACGCCGACGCCGACGTCGACGTGTTGTCTTCTTTTTGATCGGAAGATCTTCCCCGATCTCCGCGGCGACGACGTCAATGTCAGCGTCGCCGGAAGGTCCACCGTCAGAGGGTCCATCACCCAAAGGTCCATCACCGGGCGATGGCGCCGGATCTCCTCCGAGCAGCGTGCCCGTGCCTTCACGTCCCTCGGACCACTTCAGATGGCCCTCGCCGCGATAGAATCGACGGTTGACCCACAAGAAGATCGGCGTCGCGATGCACAGCGAGGAGTACGTGCCAACCACAATCCCGATGATCAGCGCGAATGAGAAGTCCTTGATGGGCCCAGAGCCCATCACGTAGATCGCGACGACGACCATCAGGGTCGTGACCGAGGTCAGCGCCGTACGAGACAGCGTCTCGTTCAGCGCCGTGTTGGTGGTCTCTTCGATCGCCTCGTCGCGATGCATCGCCACGCGCTCGCGAATTCGGTCGAACACGACGATGGTGTCGTTGATCGAGTACCCGATGATCGTAAGGATCGCCGCGATCGTCTGGAGATTGAACTCCTTGCCGGTCAGCGCGAACGCACCGATCACAAGGAACGCATCGTGGGTCAACGCAACGATGCCACCCGGCGCGAACCGGAGGTCAAACCGGATCATCACGAACAGGAAGATGAAGCCGATAGCGTAGAGCATCGACTTGATGCCATCGGTCTTCAGCTGCTTGCCGACCTTGGAGCCGACGGTCTCCGCCCGCACAATATGGTCGACCGTGCCTGCGCCGAATGCCTCGTTGATCTTGTCACGCAGCGCCGAGCCGACGCCGATCAGCGCGACATCGACCGGGAACTGCCCGTCTTTGGCGATCGGGCCCTTGTCCGCCGTACCAACACATCCAGCCTCGGCGAGCAGACGTTCGACCTGTCGGTAGTCGGGCTCGCTGTCGAAGGCGATGAACAGTTTGCTGCCGCCCTTGGGGTGGTTGAAGGTCAGCTGCTTCGCCTCACCAACGGTGGCGACGGATTCTTTGCAGTTGGCCACCGTGGCCTCGTCGATGCTTAGCGTCTCTTTGACGCGGATAAGCACCTCGTTGTCCCTATCGGGCACGTCGACCACGCTGCTGCCCTCGTAACCGAGCTCAAGCAGCGTGTCGCGCAGCTGCTGGACGTCGACCGTGTCGTCCTTGAGCGACAACTGGACCTGCGATCCGCCGGCAAAGTCGATGCCGAAGTTCACGGCCGAGCCGGTGGTCACTTGGTTGTAGATCAGCGTCCCGAACGCGATGGAGATCGCGACGATGGAGATCCAGATGTAGCGCCAACGGTTCTTGACGAACTCGATGTTGGTGCCGGAGGGGATGACTTCGAAGAACTTTTGCATCGGTCGTTCCCCCTCTCAGATGGAGACCTTGTCGAATCCGCGGCGGTTGGCCTGGAAGTCGAAGAAGAGGCGGCTACAAAAGACGCCCGTGAAGATAGAGGTCGCGATGCCAATGAGCAGCGTGACGGCGAACCCGCGAATCGGACCCGACCCGTATTGCCACAACACCAGCCCGGCGATGGCAGTTGTCAGCTGCGCATCGAGGATGGTGGTGAAAGCTCGGTCGTAACCCGACTCGATCGCCGCACGGGCCGTATAGCCCTCGCGGATGTAGTCGCGTATGCGTTCGAAGACGATGACATTGGCGTCCACCGCCATGCCGATCGTCAGCACGATGCCCGCAATACCCGGCAAGGTCAGCGTGGCACCAAACAGCGCCATCGCGGCCAGGATGAGCACCATGTTCAGCACCAAGGCGAACACTGCGATGATCCCAGAGGCCCGGTAGTAGACGAACATGAACAGAATAACCGCGCCCAGGCCCCACACGAACGCCTGGAACCCGCGGCGGACCGAGTCTTCACCGAGGTCGGCCCCGACGCGGATCTCGAACTCTTTTTGCAGTCGCGCAGGCAGCGAGCCTGACTTGAGAACCTTGGCCAACCCGTTGGCGGCCTCGCGGGGGGACTCGCCGGGCGTTGCACCCAGCGTGATTCGGAAACTGGCGCCGATGCGCTCGTTGAACACGGGGTCGGACCGCACCTGGTCGTCCAGGACGATCGCCATGCGCTTGCCGACGTTTTGGCCGGAGAGTTCCTCCATCAGCCGGGCCCCGATGGCATCGAGCTTGACGTTGACCTCGGGCGCGCCGGACTGTTGGTCGAAACCGACGGACGCCGACACCAAGTGCTCACCGGTGACCCCGGCTCGCGACTTGACGACGTAGGTCCGATAGATGAGTTCAGCCTCCGCGTTGCGACGGGTCTTTACCGGCTCGGGGCCGTAGAGCACCATCATGTCGCTGGGCAACCGCCACTGCGCAGGCAGGTTGTTGAAGAACGCCTCAAGCGTCTTCTTCTCTTTGGCGTAGAACGCGTAGGGACTTTTGATGTCGACCCCGTTGTCGCGGCCGTAGTCCGCCATCACGTGGACCGAGATCCCCATGCCCTGAGTGACGAGGTTCGCTTTGTACAGCGCCTTGAGATACGGCATCTCAGTGTCGCCAAACAGCGTGGCGTCGTCGACAAGGTGCATCGACAACACCGCTTGCCGCTCGATGATCTTGAGGAGACGACGGAAGTCACCGGCGTCCTGCAGCACGGCTGCGCGCGCGGTCTCGGTCAGAGCCAACACGACCGTCGCCGCATCACCGGAGGCCTCCGCGTCGCCCGCGACCAATTCGAGTTCCGCCGTGATCCGGGGGTCCACGATGGCGCCGTTGGGGCTGAACTTGCCCTCGAACACCTGACGAATTTCGGCCTCCGCGTCGGCCTGGGCGATCGTGAGCTTGAACGCCCCAGGATCGCCGCGAACCTCGCTCGTGACGACCTGCTGGGCTCCTGCGGCGCGGAGCAAGTCGACCACGCCGCGCGCGGCGTCCTTACTCGCCGCCAACACTTCGCGGCTGGTATCGGACAGACCCGGCAACTCGACAACGAGCTGGCGATTCTTCGGATAGATGTTGGGCTCGGCAACGCCCATCGCGTCGACGCGGTTGCGCACCGTGTCCAAGGCAGCACCGACCGCGTCCTTGCGCAGCTCGGCCATCTTTTCTTCCGGCACCTGCAGCCAAATCACGCCCTGGTCGCGACCGGGGTCGTCGCCCTCAGGCTCGACCTCGTCCAACAGGTCCGAGGAGATTCCCATGACATCTGGCGTTGCCGCGTTGACGTCGTCGGGAGTCGGGAACGTCAGCACCAGGCTGTCGATCGTGTCCTCGGGCCTCGTGATGGAGACCTTGAGTTCCTTCTTCTCGCGGAATGCCGTCTCGAGTTCCGAGGCGATCTGGTCGAGTTTCTTCTCGATCGCTTCGTCGACCGCGACGGAGTACTCCAGATGGAGTCCGCCCTGCAGGTCGAGACCGAGTTGGGACTTGTTGGTGAAATTGTCGGTGATCCAGCTGGGAAGCTGCTCGGGTGACATCACCGAAGGCAGCACACTGAGCACCGCCCAAATGACGAGCGCCAGCAGTCCCAGCGCCTTGAGCTTCAAGAATCGACGCATGACGGTCCTCGCGAAACGAAATCCAACCGGGCGCTAAGCACCCTTGGCTGCCTTGCCCTTGTTTTTTCCGGCGCTGTCCTCGGTCGCACTCTTGGCGTCCTTGTCCTTGCTGGAAGTTTTGTCTGAACCCTTGTCTGATCCCTTTTTGCTCTTGTCGTCGGCCATCGCACCCGCCTGGGTGTCGGAGATGTCCTTCTTGAGCACTCGGATCTTGACCTTGTCGGCGATCTCGACGATCGCGATCTTGTCGTCATCGGCGTTGGAGATGCGACCGAGAATGCCGCCCCCCAACACCACCTGGTCACCCTTTTTTAGCCCATCGACGCGCTTGCGACGGTCCTTCTCCTGCTTACTCATCGGCCGCAGCACGATGAAGTACACGACCGCGAACATGAGCAGGATCGGCAGCATGCCGCCCAAGCCCCCAATCCCTTCGGCGAGCAGGGCCTGAGGAGAACTCAACAAAGAATGGGTCGGTGCAAACAACATCAGAGGGTCGGAAGCGGTGAGACGCGCGAGAGCAGCAGGGGCCGGAGCCTATCGTCGGACACGGGGCGGTCTGACAACTGTGGTGCGCCAAGTTGATGCAGGTGCGCGCAGGGCGGCCTGGGTAGCACCGCCATCCAACGACGGTCAAGCCTCCGCAGATGTCGGTCGCGGCGCGTAATGCTGCGTGATCACTCGCATTAGTGCGTCGGCGGTCGGCGTGAAGTCACCTCGACGCAGTGCGTTGCGCAGCGCACCCACCCATTGGTGCATGAAGAACAGGTTGTGAAGGGTCGCCAGACGGCCGTACAGGGGATCGTGCTGCTTTTCGAGGTGGCGCAGATACCCGCGGCTGAAGCGCCGACAGGTCGAGCACGCGCAGGTGGGATCTGGCGGACTGTCGTCGTTGGCGTGTGCCGCATGACGCACGTTGAGGCGGCCCTGCCACGTGAACAGTTGTCCATTGCGCGCATGCCGCGTCGGCATCACGCAGTCGAACATGTCCACCCCCGAACGCACCGCGACCAGAAGATCGTGTGGTGTGCCGATGCCCATGACGTAGCGCGGGCGATCGGCCGGCATCTGCGGGGCCACCACGGCCATCGTCTCGTGCATCTGCGGGATCGGCTCTCCGACCGACAACCCGCCCAGGGCCAGGCCGTCGAAGGGCATGTCCGCCAGCGCCGCGAGGTGCTCGGCACGAAGTTCCAGGTCGGTGCCGCCCTGCACGATCCCGAAACACAGTTGCCCGGCACTCAAGATCTCCCCTCGCATCGCGGCCGCGCGCTCCGCCCAACGCGTGCTGCGGTCCATCGCATCGCGGATCGTCCCGCGGTCAGCGTCGCCGGGCGGGCAGTGGTCGAGCACCATGCAAATGTCCGAGCCAAGTCGCGCCTGCACCTCGAGCACCGAACGTGGGGTCATGCGATGCGCCGAGCCGTCGAAGTGGGTCCGGTAGTTCACGCCGTCCTCGTCGATGGTCTGCAGGCCGCGCAGGGAGAACACTTGGAAGCCGCCGCTGTCGGTCAGGATCGCCCCGTCCCACCCCATCATGCGGTGCAGACTACCCAGTGCCGCGACGGTTTCGGATCCCGGCCGGTGCGCGAGGTGGTAGCTGTTGCCCAAGACCACCTGTGAGCCGACCGCCCGCAGCTCGTCTGGCGCTATCCCCTTGACCGCCCCGTACGTGCCCACGGGCATGAAGCAGGGGGTGTCGACCGGACCGTGGGCGGTCCACAATCGGGCCGCGCGAGCGTCACCGTCGGTCGCCAACACTTCGAACGTGCCCGGTACACGCGCGGTAAGATCCGGTTCGTCCCGAGCGAGCCC